>VGCQ01000510.1 GCA_016870055.1 Alphaproteobacteria bacterium
GCCGGCGGCGCCAGTGGCGACCGCGCCCGGTGGCACGCCGCAGCAGGCCGTCGGCCAGCCGCCGCCAGTCCCATTGCCGCAGTGGTTCGTCGAGATCGATACCGCCAAGAAGGGCGAGGTAACACGCGCCGACTTCGTGAAATATCGCATGAAGTTGTTCGAGAACCTCGACGCCAACAAGGACGGCAAGCTGACGATCGAGGAGTTCGTCAAGATTGCCGAGCCACCCTATTCGAACGACGTCCCGGGCGGCCCCACGCTCGAGGAGCGGCGCAATCGCATACGCGCCGAGTTCCAGAACATCGACACCAACCGCAACGGCTTCATCGAGCGCGCCGAGGTCGAGGCGGTCATCAACGCCGAGTTCAACCAGTACGACACGGATCGCGACAACAAGGTCACCGAGCCGGAGGTGCGCCTGATCGTACAGCGCTCACTTGCCCGCGAGGCGGCCGCGCGGCGGGAAGTCGAACAGCGCCGACGCCAGGGCATGGCGGCGATCAACGATTTCATCGACATGCAGCTTCGCGAGGCCGACCGTCTCGACAAAAACAACGACGGCAAGGTCAGCCTGCAGGAGTACATGGTGCTGGCCGGCCCGGCCGACGGACCGCAGTCGCAAGGCTTGCTGCCTTTCGACATCCGCAAGCAGCTCGTGCAGCGTAAGTTCCAGGAGATCGACACCAACAAGGATGGTCAGCTCGATCGCGTCGAACTCACCGCCACCGCGGTCAAGCAGTTCCTCGAGATCGACGGCAACAAGGATCGCTTCCTCACCGACGACGAGTTCAAGAAGGCGCAGGAAGAGGAAACCAAGAAGACGCGCGCCATCTTGCAAGCCATGCAGCCGGCGCAGCCCGCTCAACCGCCGCGTCCGGCGCCAGCCCAGCCGCGCGCCGGTCAAGCGCCTCAGCCGGCGCCGGGAGCTCCGGCCCCAGGCCTGCCTCAGGGTCTGCCGCAAGGCACGCGATAGAGTCACCGGCTGGAGCGCGGGCCATGGGCCTGCGCTCCGCTACTCCACTGTCACGCTCTTGGCGAGATTGCGCGGCTGATCGACGTCGGTGCCTTTGGCAACCGCCGTGTAATAGGCCAGCAACTGCACTGGCACGGTGTAGAGGATCGGCGCCACCAGGGGGTCGGCCGACGGCAGGCTGATCGCCGCGGCCGCCTGGCTCGCCAGCCGGGCGTTGCCGACCGAATCGCTCAGCAGCACCAGCTTGCCGCCGCGCGCCTTCACCTGCTCGAAGTTGGAGGCGATCTTGTCGAACACCGCGTCGGTCGGCGCTACCACGACAACCGGCACCGTCTCGTCGATCAGGGCGATCGGGCCGTGCTTCATCTCGCCGCCGGCATAACCTTCGGCGTGGATGTAGGAGATCTCCTTGAGCTTCAGCGCGCCTTCGAGCGCGATCGGGAACGACGATCCGCGGCCGATATAGAGAACGTCTCGCGCCTCGGCGAGGATGTCCTCGGCGATGCGCCGGTACTGCTCCTCCAGGTTCAGCACTGTGTTGATCTGGGCCGGCAGCTCGATCAAGGCGCCGGCGATGCGTGCTTCGTCCTCCTTGGACAGCGCGCCGCGCGAGCGGCCGGCGTCCATGGCGGCGGCCAGCAACACGGTGAGCTGCGTGGTGAACGCCTTGGTCGAGGCGACGCCGATCTCTGGTCCGGCCAGTGTCGGCAGCACGACGTCGGACTCGCGGGCGATCGCGCTCTCCGGGACGTTGACCACCGAGAGGATCGTCTGCTTCTGAGCCTTGGCGTAGCGCAGCGCGGCCAGCGTATCGATCGTCTCGCCCGACTGGGAAACTGCGATGCACACGCCGCCCTCCGGCATGGGCGGCTCGCGGTAGCGCAGTTCCGAGGCGACCTCGACTTCGACCGGCAGCCTCGCCAGCTTCTCGAACCAATACTTGGCGACCATGCCGGCGAAGCACGCCGTGCCACAGGCGGTGATGGTAAGCCGCGACACCTTGTTCCAATCGAACGGCAGGGCCGGCAAACTGACGCGGCGCGTCGCCGGATCGAGATAAGTCTGAAGCGTGTCGCCGACGACGGCAGGCTGCTCGTAGATCTCCTTCACCGTGAAATGGCGATGGTTGCCCTTGCCCATCATGGCGCCAGAGATGCCGCTTTGACGGATCTCGCGCTTCACTTCCGTGTCGCCTTGAAAGATCTTGGCGCCGTGTCCGTTGATCACCACCCAGTCGTCATCGTGCAGGTAGGTGACGCGCTTGGTGAACGGCGCCAGGGCCAGCGCGTCGGTGCCGATATACATCGTGCCATCGCCGTCACCGTAGCCCACCGCCAGCGAACTGCCGCGCCGCGCGCCGATCAGCATGTCGTGGCGGCCGCTGAACAAAGCGACCAACGCGAAGGCGCCGCGCAGTCGCGCCATCGCCTTGCCCATCGCCTGCTCGGGCGACAGCTGCCGCTCGAGATGCGCGGTCAGGAGCTGGGCGACGACCTCGGTGTCGGTGTCGCTCTCGAAGCGGCGTCCTTCGGCGAGAAGTTCGTCCTTCAGCTCCTGGAAGTTCTCGATGATGCCGTTGTGCACCACCGCCACCCGGTCGGTGGCGATGGGATGGGCGTTGCGTTCGCTCGGCTTGCCGTGGGTCGCCCACCGCGTGTGGCCGATACCGATGGTGCCGGGCAGCGGCTCCTTGGCCAGCCGCGCCTCCAGGTTGACCAGCTTGCCTTCGGCGCGCCGGCGCTCGATGTGGCCGTTCACCAAGGTGGCGACGCCCGCCGAGTCGTAGCCGCGATACTCGAGACGCTTCAAGGCGTCGACCAGCAAGGGCGTGACCGGAGCCTTGCCGATGATTCCGATGATGCCGCACATGGGGGATCGGTCCGAGGGGGTTACTTCTTCTTGGCCCGCTTGGCCGCTGCCGCGCGGGCTTTCAGTTTGGCACGAAGCGCGCCGGCGCGCCGCTTCTTTGTGACCTGGCGCGCACGACCGAAAG
>VGCQ01000511.1 GCA_016870055.1 Alphaproteobacteria bacterium
GGCTGCTTACTCCGCGAACCGTCGAACTGCATCTGTCCGTTGCAGACTGCGCCAGGCGCTCGATGCAGTCCTGCGATAATGATCGCTTGATCAGCCGCGTCCGGGCGGGCAAGCTTGCCTGAACGGCCGCGACGCGACGCGGGAGGAAGCATGCCGCTCAGCCACCTCGAGCATATCCTCGTCCAGACCACGGACATGGAGGCGACCAAGCGCTGGTACGTCGAGGTGCTGGGCATGCGCGCGGGCTACACGCCCGATTTCAAATTCCCGGTGTGCTGGCTCTATATCGGCGAGCGCGACGTGATCCATGTCACCGAGGGCGGCGCCAACGTCTCGGCCAACCGCAAGACCTATGTCGGGCAGCAATCGACGGCGGAGAGCGGCACGGGGGTGATTGACCACATCGCCTTCCGCGCCACGGGCCTGGGCGAGACGCTGCAGCGCCTGCGCCGCCTGAAGGTCGATTTCAACGAACGCCAGGTGGCCGACCAGGGTCTCTACCAGGTGTTCTTCTTCGATCCCAACGGCATCAAGGTCGAGCTCAACTTCGAAGCCGCGGAGGCGACGGCGCTGGGCCTCAAGCCGGGCGTCAAGGCCTCGGAGCTCGCCGGCTGAGACTTCCAGTGTCGGGATCGATGCGGGCGTTCATCACCGCTGCTGTCATACTGTTCGCCATGATCTCCGGGCCAGCTCATGCCGCTTCGGCGCTGATCGCTGCCGCCGAGCGGGGCGATGCCGCATCGGTGCGTGGGGCGATCGCCGCCGGTGCGCCTCTCGAGGAGCGCGACGAGCGCCAGCGCACGGCGCTGATGGCCGCCGTGCAGGGCAATCATATCGAGGTCGCCCGTCTGCTGATCGAGGCCAAGGCCGACGTCAACGCCAAGGACAACATCCAGGATTCGCCCTATCTGCTGGCTGGGGCACGCGGCTATCTGGAGATCCTGCGCCTGACCCTGGCCAACGGCGCGGATCTCAGGAGCACCAACCGCTTCGGCGGCACGGCGCTCATTCCTGCCTGCGAGCGCGGGCATGTCGAGACGGTCAAGGCGCTGATCGAGGCCGGAATCGACATCGACCACGTCAACCGCCTCGGCTGGACGGGTCTGCTCGAGGCCATCATCCTCAGCAATGGCGGTCCGCACCATGTCGAGATCGTGCGGCTGCTGATCGCCGCCAAGGCGAACGTCAACCTGCCCGACAGGGATGGTGTTTCGCCGCTGAGCCACGCGCGCCAGCGCGGCTATCGCGAGATCGAGCAGCTCCTGGTCGCAGGCGGTGCGCGCTGATCCCGTGAGCGAAACTCCAAAGACACAGGTGGTGATCGTCGGCGCCGGGCCGGTGGGGCTGGCGCTGGCCATCGAGCTCGGCCATCGCGGCATCGGCTGTCTGGTGATCGAGCGCAACGACCGGGTCGGCTACGCGCCACGTGCCAAGACCACGCATGCGCGCACGCGCGAGCATCTGCGGCGCTGGGGCATTGCCGGAAAACTGCGCGAGGCCTCGCCCTTCGGCGTCGACTACCCGTCGACGGTGCTGTTCGTCACCCGGCTCGGCGGCCATGCGCTGGCGCATTTCGACAATGCCTTCAACTGCAAGCCGGGGCGCGACCCGCGCTACTCCGAACACGCCCAGTGGATTCCGCAATACACGCTCGAGGAAGTACTGCGGGCGCATGCCCAGACCTTGCCCGGCGTGCAGCTCCGCTTCGGCACCGAGTTCGTCTCGTGCGCCCAGGACGAGCGCGAAGTGCGCGTGCAGATGCGCGGCGTTGCGTCTGGCGCCATCGAGACCGTTGCCTGCGACTACCTGCTCGGCGCCGACGGGGCGCACAGCGCCGTGCGCGAGGCGATCGGCGCCCGGATGAGTGGTCAGCACGGTCTGTCGCGCAACTACAATCTCGTCTTCCGGGCCCGCGGCCTGGCCCAGGCCCATCGCCACGAGAAGGCGATCATGTACTGGCAGGTGAACCCGGATTTCCCCGGCCTGATCGGCCCTATGGACCGTGACGACATCTGGTTCTTCATGCCCACCGGCGTGAAAGGCGACGTGAAACCCTCCGATCTCGACGGCGCGGCGCTGATCCGCACGGCGACGGGCATCGATCAACCCTACGAGGTGCTGAGCTGGGACGAATGGACGGCCAGCCGGCTGATCGCCGATCGCTACCGCGACCGCCGCGTCTTCCTCGCCGGCGATGCCTGCCATCTGCATCCGCCCTTCGGCGGCTACGGCATGAACATGGGCATCGCCGATTCAGTCGATCTCGGCTGGAAGATCGCGGCCGTGCTGCAGGGCTGGGGCGGCCCGGCGCTGCTCGACAGCTACGAGCGCGAGCGCCGCCCGGTGCATGGCTGGGTGATGGACGAGGCAGTGGCCAACCACGCCGTGCTCGGGAACCAGCTCTGGCAGGACGGACTTGAAGCGCCGGGCGCCGAGGGCGATAGCCTGCGTGCGACGGTCGGCGCCAAGATCCAGGCCATCAAACAGCGCGAGTTCAACACCATCGGTGTCGTGCTTGGCTATCGCTACGACGATTCGCCGGTGATAATCCCCGACGGCAGCGAGCCGCCGCCCAACGGCTCGGTCTACGTGCCTTCGGCCCGGCCCGGGCATGTGGCGCCGCATGCCTGGCTGGAGAACGGCCTGTCGCTCTACGACTGCTTCGGTCCCGGCTTCACCTTGCTCGCCACCCGGGAGGCCGAGGCAAGCGGCATCGAGGATGCGCAACGTGCCGCCAGCGAAGCGGGGCTGCCGCTCACCGTGATGAGCACGGACGATGCCGACATCGCAGCGCTATACCAGGCGCGCTATGCGCTGATCCGGCCCGACCAGCACGTCGCTTGGCGTGGCGACGCGGCGCCGGCGCGGGCCGTGTTCGAGCGCATTGCCGGCCGCTCTCAATAGCGGCGAGAAAGGACCGATCGTGGGGAAACTCCGCATTCTC
>VGCQ01000512.1 GCA_016870055.1 Alphaproteobacteria bacterium
CCGGTCTGGAGACATCAACTCAAACGACCCAACTTGCGAAATGCCCGACCCCAGCGCCTTGACCTGCGTGCGCTGCAGCGCCCGCTATCCTGTCGATCGCTATGCCGACGACTGCCCGGCCTGCCGGACTGCGGGCGCGCCGGCCAACCTTACGGTCGCTTATGATCAGGTCCCCGGCGCGGACCTGGGTCGCGACGACCAGCGGCAGCGGCCGCGATCGATGTGGCGCTGGCAGGCCTTCCTGCCGGCTTCCGTGGAGCAATCGGTCAGCCTGGGCGAGGGCGACACGCCGCTGGTGCCGGTGCCCGATCTCGGCCTGGGCGACGTGTGGATCAAGGACGAATCGCGCAATCCCACCTGGTCGTTCAAGGATCGGCTCGCCTCGTCGGCGCTCACCATGGCCAAGCGCTTCGGCGCCAAGGTGATCGCGTCGTCCTCGTCGGGCAACGCCGGCGCGGCGGCTGCAGCGTATGCGGCGCGGGCAGGCTTGCCCTGCATCGTTTTCACCTTCGTGGGTTCGGCGGGACCACTCGTCCTGCAGATGCGCGCCTACGGCGCCATGGTGGTGAAGGTCTCGGACAAAGCCGACCGCTGGCGCCTGCAGTCGCTCGGCGTTCGCGAGTTCGGCTGGTATCCGACCTCGCCGTTCTTCGGGCCGGTGGTCGGCAGCAACCCCTACGGCATGGAAGGCTACAAGACCATCGCCTACGAGATCGCCGAAGCCTTCGACTGGTCGCCGCCCGACTGGTGCGTGCTGCCGGTGTGCTACGGCGATGCCCTGTACGGCATGTGGAAGGGCTTCGAGGACCTTCGGGCCGTGGGCTGGATCGCCCGGACTCCGCGCTTCGTGGCGGCCGAGGTCTCGGGCTCGCTGGTCGCCGCCATGGCAAGCGGCGATGCCATGCCGCCCGACGTGCCGCGCAACGCACCCTCGATCGCCACGTCGATCGGCGCGTCGCAGGCCACGGTGCAGGGGCTGGATGTGTTGCGCCGCTCACGCGGCACCGCCGTCACCGTCGGCGACGACGAGATGCGCCGCTGGGTGGTCACGCTGGCGACCAGGCAAGGCATCTGGCCCGAAGCGTCCTCGGCCGCGCCGTTCGCCGCCATCGAGCGCCTGCGCGCCCAAGGCGTCATCGCCCCGCAGGAACGCTGCGTCGCCCTGCTCACCGCCAGCGGCTTGAAGGATCCCGGGCCGATCGAGATGGCGCTTCCCGAGCCTCCTCTGGTCGGCGGCGGATTGCCCGAGCTGATGGCTGCCCTCGAGAACACCTACGGATTCACGCATGGCTGAGTTTGGCATCTCCATGGACGGCCGTGCGCCGGTCGCCGACATCCCGGCTCAAGCCAGAGCGGCGGAGGAGGGCGGCGCCGCCACGCTTTGGATCGCCTGCCACCTCTATCTCCGCGATCCCATCACCACGGCGGCGCTGGCGCTCGGCGCCACCCGGCGGATCAAGGTCGCCTTGATGGCGATGAGTCCCTATTCGACGCATCCGGTGTTCATCGCCATGGCGGCGGCGACCCTCGACGAGATGTATCCCGGTCGTGTGATCCTGTGCCTAGGGGCCGGTGCGCCGGCCGATCTCAAGGCGGCGGGGTTGGAGGCGACGCGGCCGCTGGTCACGATCGACGAGACGGTGAAGATCTGCCGCGCGCTGCTGGCCGGCGAGATGATCGACTTTCAAGGTCAGGTCTTCCGACCGTCGGGCCGGCGCCTGGCCAATAGCGGCCGCAACGTGCCGATCGTGCTGGCGGCCTCGCGCGCCCGCATGCTGCGACTCGCCGGCAAGGCCTCCGACGGTGTGCTGATCTCGGCCGCGACCTCGCCGCCCTTCGTGAAGGCCTGCCTTGCCGACGCGGCATCGCCGGCCGGCCGTGCGTTCCTGCGCGCCGGCATCGTCTACACCAAGCTCGGCGCCACCGAGAAGGAGGGCATCGATCCGATCCGCCGGCCGATCGGCTTCGTGCTGCGCGGCGCCCACCACGCAGAGAACATCCGGCTGTCGGGCGCGCGGCTCGACCAGGCGGCATTGGCGGCGGCCTATGCGGCGGAGAACTGGCCGGAGGTCGATCGTCTGGTGACCGACGACGTGGTGCGCCGCCATGCCGCCTGCGGCACCCCCGACCAGGTGCGCGCCAAGCTCGAAGAGTACCGCGCCATCGGCCTCGACGAGGTGGTGATCGGCGGCCTGGACGATGCGCCGGCGATCGCCGCGGCGCTGGCGGCGGTCAGGCGATAGCGAGGCGGGAGATGAAATTCAGCATCTGCCTGCCGACCGGCTTCGAGGGCGTGATGTATCCCATCCCGTTCGTCGAGCCCAGCGACTTCGTGCGCCTGGCGCAGCTCTGCGAGCGGCTGGGTTACGATTCGGTGTGGGGCAACGATCACATCACCAGCCAGCACTATGTGCGCGAGCTGTTTCCCGATCGCGCGCCCAATTTCTACGAGCTGCTGACGGTGCTATCGTTCTGCGCCGCCGCGACCCGCCGCATTCGCGTCGGCACGGCGCTCGCCGTGCTGCCGATGCGCGATCCATTCTGGCTCGCCAAGCAGGCCGCCACCATCGACCAGCTCTCGGACGGCCGGCTGGTGCTGGCGCTGGGCGTCGGCGCCTACCGCGAGGAGTTCGCCGCCTGGGCGCCGCGCCTCGCGGCGAAAGCGCGGCGCGGCGAGATGATGGACGAGGGGCTCGAGCTGATGCGTCGCTTGTTTAGCGAACGGCGCGTCACGCACCAGGGCAAGTACTATGCCGCCCGCGACATCGAGATGTATCCCAAGCCCAAGGCCGATCCCTTCGCGCTATGGGTCGGCGGCCACAACATGGAGACCGTGGAGCGCGCCGCCATAGGCGCTAACTTTAGGTTGACGTTGGGAATCGGTCTGTGATTCATAGGCGAGATGCTTTCTGCATCACAGTTGGATGGCGGTTGGGATC
>VGCQ01000513.1 GCA_016870055.1 Alphaproteobacteria bacterium
CACCCAGCCGGTGGCCGTGTCGCACCATGGGTTGGTGGGCGAGAGCGGCGCAGAGCTTTCCTCGGGCAGCGCCGCCCGGATGTCGCAGAAGTCGGTTCGGGTGTCGTTGGTGTTCACACCGCCCTGGAGAACCAGACCGTTCCTGAGGCGCGCGCTGGCGTTGAACAGGATGCCGTGGGCCGCTTGCGAGTAAGTGCCGTAGTCACTGGCCAGCGTCTGGACCTGATCGACCGCCGACGCCACGTTCTGGTTGACGTTGAACAAGCCCGAGATGACACGGCCCGACGCAGCGGCGGGCAGGCGGGAGTCGATCGGCGCCGTGATGCTGAAGGTCGAGTGGTCCGTCGCTCGCTGCGCCAGATTGTCGGTCACCGTGAAGTTGGTGAGCCAGCGTCGGTTGTAGCCGAGTTCGACCGAGACACGCGGCAACACCTCCTGCTGGACCGAAACACCGTATTGCCCGTCACCTGGCCGATTGGACCAGCCGCTCAGCAGCTTGGGGTCGAGCCTGCTCGAGAACCGGTCCCTGCCGAAATTGAGGTCGCTGATCTGCCCGCAGAAATCGCCGCCGGACGGGCGGTTGTCCTGCGCCAACGGGTTCTGCAGATCGCAGTCGGGACTGAAATTGCCGTTGCCGTCGGTCCAGGCCCGCGTCACGCTGGTGCTGAGCCTGGCCGACGGGTTCTGGGCGGTGTAGGACAGGCCGGCGTTGAGGTTCTGCACGTACCTGCCCACACTGATCTTGGCGGACGTCTTGCCGGTCCCGAACACGTCCCACGCCAAGCCCCCTCGCGGCATCAGGTCCATGTAGCCGGTGACGCCGTCGGCTCGTGGATAGGTGATGGTCGTCGGCAGGAACCGCTGCGCGCCCACCGTCTGCTCCGGAAAGTGGCTTCTGGCAAAGTCGAACCGAAGCGCGCCCTGAAGCGTCACGCGGCCGAGCGTCCACTGCTCCTGCACGTAGAACGCGTCGAAGCGCCCGCGGTTTTGCTGCTTGAAGGCGTTGATGTTCTGGGTCAGCTGGTTCGGCACGCCGTTGTTGACGCGGAAGTCGAGGAATTCCGAATTCGTGTAGCTGAAATTGTTCGAGATCTGATACTCGGCCTGATAGCCGACCTTCACGCTCTGGCGGCCGGTCACGAAGGAGGCGGCACCCCGCCAGCTCAGCACCCCTTGAAAGCTCTTTCGGAAAAGCCCTGACCGGTAGGTCAGGTTCGGAATATCGCCGTTGTTCGCGCAGGTGACGGTGCACTGCTCGGTCACCCGCACGAGACTGGTCAGCGGGCCGCCGGGCTGCTCGGTGCCGCCCCATTGACTGAGGTAGGTACCGAAGCCGGCTTCGAGCAGCAGCCGGTTGGTGACCGGTGAGGTCCATGTCGCCTGCTGCACGCGCTGGCCATAGCCGGTCAGGTACGTGCCGACCTCGGGCGCCGCTGTCGCCGAGCACCCCGGGTTCGTGGCTTGAGGCGCGCCGCAGATGATCTCGCCCGGACCCGACTGGCGGCATCCTCCGTCGGTGCCCAGATACACGGCGCCCTGGCAGGGGATCTGATGATCCCAGAACACGTTGAACTTGTTCCGCACCGTCGGTTGCACCGTCATACGCAGCGCGGCGTTGCTCCAACCGCCGGCCAGCACCGCGGGCCGGCTCGTGTCTGGCGCATAGGTCCACTTCGTCGCATCGCCCATGTTCCGGTTCGCGAACATGCCGGGGACGGTTCGATGACTGCCTTGGTCGCGCCACTGAAAGAAGTACCAGACCCGGTCCTTCTTGATCGGGCCGCCCACGGAGGCGTTGTAGTCCCACAGCTTGAACAACTTGCCTGGTGTTCTCAGGCCGCGATCCCTCAGCGCCTGCGTGTAGTTGTTGCCGACCATCCAGTCGGTCACGTTCGACAGATAAAAGGTGCCCTTGACGCTGTTGCCGCCGGCCTTCGGGATGATGCTGATCACGGGTCCGCCCGCCTGCATCTCGCCCAGGCCGCCCGACGACGACAGCGTGATTTCCTGAGCGTTGCCGATGTCCGGCATGTAGCTCGACGCCCCGCCGCCGTTCAAGGCCGCGGTCGTCGCCAAACCATCCACCTGAATGCGTCCTTCGTTGTTGCGGCCGCCCGCGCCGCCGAAGAAGACCACGCCGGGGGTGACCTGGATGTCGAGGTTGGTGGGGTTCGCCTGCACCTGGGTCGCAGGAATGAGCATCATGATGCCGGCGGTCGACCGCGCCGCGGGCATCGCGGCGATGAGGTCGCTCGCGATCGTGGTCTGCTGCCTGACGCTCTGCGTATCGACGATGGGCGACTCGCCGGAGACGGTGATGGTTTCTTCCAGGCTGCCGATTCTGAGCTCCACGTTGATCGTCGCCGTGAAGGTTCCGGTCAGCTCGATCCCTTCACGTTTGAACGTGTTGAACCCGACCAGGCTGTAGGTCACCGCATAGGTGCCAACCCGCAGGTCCACGAGCCGGTAGGTACCGGAGCCGTCCGTCACCGCGGTGCGAACCTTCTCGATGAGCTGGTCGCTCGACGCCTCGACCGTCACGCCAGGCAGCACAGCCCCTGACGAGTCCCGGACCACGCCAGTGATGGAGGCCTGAGCCCAGGCCGCGGCCGGCGCGAGCACGAGAAACGCGAATACCGCGGACAGGCTTCTGATGGCGGGCATGCAGTATCCCTCTTGTGTAAATAAGTTGTGTCCGCACCTTGTCGTCGGCTGTCTCCTACGGTCCACCCGGTGCAGAGCGGTGCTACTCTACTTCACGACGAGACCGCCTGTCATCCTCTCGACCTGGTTTTACC
Organism: Alphaproteobacteria bacterium; assembly: GCA_016870055.1. GTDB lineage: Bacteria > Pseudomonadota > Alphaproteobacteria > Reyranellales > Reyranellaceae > Reyranella. The sequence goes on from VGCQ01000513.1 coordinate 2,799, forward strand.
GCCTCTCTGCCGTAAACCACAGACCGACGCCGTCCTTGACTTGATGGGCAACGGCTGTGCCGCTCGCATTTCTTCGACGCCCGCCGCCGCCTTCGGCGGCGGCGGGCGAACGGAAGCTTCTTTGTGTCCTTTG
>VGCQ01000514.1 GCA_016870055.1 Alphaproteobacteria bacterium
ACCACCGTGCGATCGCCGCTTAACATCAATCAACAGAGCCACTGGAGCCTCTCTTCCAAATAGGCCTGATCTGTCTCAAATGTTCTGACGACGGACAAAAACTAGGCGTTTTCAAATCATCCCCAAAATTAGGAAACCGCTGCTCTATCCGGCTGAGCTACGGGGACGTGGGCTTTTTCTAGCGTTGTGCGGCCTGCTTTGTCACGGCCGTTCGTCGGATCGGCCGTAGCCGCTGCGCCGATTGATGTCGATCAAAGCCGCCGCAGGCGACGCCGGCCATGGTGCGCAGCCGAGCCGTCTCGAACCGCCGAAGGCCGCCATGCGCAAGCTGTCCGATGTCATTCTCGACCAGAAGCCGTTGATCCTGAGCGAGACGGCGAGCGTGCAGGAGGCCTGTCGGGCGATGCGCGAGCATGAGGCGGGATCGGTCCTGGTGGTCGACGCCGCCGGCCGGCTCGCCGGCATCTTCACCGGCCGCGACGCGGTCTGCCGCGTGGTGGCCGAGGGACGGCCGCCGGCGACGACCGGGCTCGGCCAGGTCATGACGCGCAATCCCCTGACGCTCGAGCCCCACAAGACGGCGATCGATGCGCTGCGCCTGATGTGGGACGGCGGCTTTCGCCACGTGCCGCTGGTGCGCAACGGCCGCATTCTGGGCGTGGTCTCGCGCGGCGACTTCAAGGGCGTCGAGCACGACCGCCACGAAGGCGAGCGCGACCTCTGGGAGCACATGCGCTGAGCCCCTGACGTCGGCTGGCCGCGTTTTCTTGCCAGCCCAACGGCCCCATATTACGGTCGCCGCGACTGCCACCGACCGAGGGGGAGAGCCGGGCGATGATCCGATGCGTGCGGATTTGGACGGGTGACGACCAGAATTCGCATGTCGAGGAAGGCTTCCTCGATCTCGAGCCCGGCGCGCGCGGCGATCTTTTGAGCGGCCGGCTCGGCACCACCCACGCCTCGTTCCAGGAGACGAAGTCGGGCGGCACCTTCGAATGGCACACCGCGCCGACCCGTCAGCTGGTCATCACGCTCTCGGGCACGCTCGACTTCCAGACGCGCGGCGGCCGGCACTTCACCCTGCGGCCGGGCGACATCCTGCTGGCCGAAGACACGACCGGCGGCGGCCATACCTGGAGGCTGGTCGACGATCAGCCGTGGCGGCGACTCTATGTCGTGCTGGCGCCCGGCCAGCCCGTCCCCTTCAGACGGGCCTGAGCCCGAGCGGAGAAAATTCATGAGCGACAGCAGCGCGGTCACCAACGCCGACGTCGTGCTGGTCGGCGCCGGCATCATGAGCACGACGCTGGCGGTGGTGCTGAAGGAGCTGCAGCCCGACCTCCGGCTCGCCATCATCGAGCGCCAGCCGGCCGAGGCGAAAGAGAGCTCGGGCGCCTGGAACAACGCCGGCACCGGGCATGCCGCCAACTGCGAGCTGAACTACACGCCGCAGCGGCCCGACGGCAGCGTCGACATCGCCAAGGCGCTCGAGGTCAATGTCGAGTTCGACCTGTCGCGCCAGCTCTGGAGCTACCTGATCAAGAAGGGCGCCATCGCCTCGGCCGATTCGTTCATTCATCCGGTGCCGCACATGAGCTTCGTGGTCGGCGAGGACCGCGCGGCGTTCCTGAAGAAGCGCCATGCCGCGATGAGCGCCCACCACTGCTATCGCGGCATGCAGTTCAGCCAGGACCACAAGGAAATCGCCGACTGGGCGCCGTTGGTCATGGAGGGCCGCGACCCCAAGCAGGTCGTCGCCGCCACCCGCATGGCGACCGGCGCCGACGTCAATTACGGTGCGCTCACCTCGAGCCTGATGCGCTATCTCGAGCGGCAAGAGAACGTCGCCATCCACTTCGCGCACGAGGTCACCGGGCTGGCGCGCCGACCGTTCGGCAAAGGCTGGCAGATCGATGTGCGCGACCGGCAGACCGGCGAGACGCGCCGCATCGGCGCACGCTGGGTGTTCCTGGGGGCCGGCGGCGCCGCGCTCTCGCTGCTGCAGAAGTCCGACATCCCCGAGGCCAAGGGCTTTGGCGGTTTCCCGGTGAGTGGCATCTGGCTGCGCTGCGGCAAGCCCGAGATCGCGAGCCGCCATGCCGCCAAGGTCTACGGCATGGCGGCGACCGGCTCACCGCCCATGTCGGTGCCCCATCTCGACACCCGCATCATCGACGGCAAGCGCTGGATCCTGTTCGGCCCCTATGCCGGCTTCTCGACCAAGTTCCTCAAGCACGGCTCGCCGCTCGACCTGCCCCTGTCGGTACGACCCGACAACATCCTGCCGCTGCTCGCCGTGGCGCGCGACAATTTCCCGCTCGAGGAGTACCTGGTCGGCCAGGTGTTCCAGAGCAAGAGCCACCGCTACAAGGCGCTGCGCGAGTTCTATCCCAACATGAACGAGGCCGACTGGGAGCTCGACGTCGCCGGCCAGCGCGTGCAGATCATCCGCAAGGACAAGATGCGCACCGGCAAGCTCGAGTTCGGCACCGACATCGTGCACTCGGCCGATTTGTCGATCGTCGCCCTGCTCGGCGCCTCGCCCGGCGCGTCGACCGCGGCGTGGATCATGGTGCACATGCTGGAGAACTGCTTCCACCAGGAGCTGGTCGGCCACTGGGTCCCCAAGCTCAAGGAGATGATCCCGTCCTACGGCCACGACCTCAAGACCGACGCCGCCCTGGTCGAGCGCGTGCGCAAGGAGACGGCCGAGGTGCTGGGACTCGAGACGGTGTGAAGCCGGGTGAAGGCGCGCGAGTCGCGCGCATGAATGGTCGTCTTCGCCGGGAGCGCGCCACTGGAGTGGCGCGCTCATAGGCGCTAACTTTAGGTTGACGTTGGGAATCGGTCTGTGATTCATAGGCGAGATGCTTTCTGCATCACAGTTGGATGGCGGTTGGGATCAACTGCTGA
>VGCQ01000515.1 GCA_016870055.1 Alphaproteobacteria bacterium
GTCGACAAGCCTCATGCCACCGTCGCCCCGGGCATGGTGCTGACTTTCGCGCTGGGGCCGCGTGTCCGTGTCGTGAGAATCCTCGCTCTGGGCGAGCGCCGGGGGCCGGCCATCGAGGCGCGCGCGTTGTATGACGAAATCGAAACCAGCTGATTCGCCGCCTTGCGCCCTCCTGCTCGGCACGTTAAGCACGCCGCCGCTCAGGAGTCCTTGATGACCTACGTCGTGACCGAGGCTTGCATCAAGTGCAAGTACATGGACTGTGTCGAAGTCTGCCCCGTGGACTGCTTCTACGAGGGTGAGAACATGCTGGTCATCAATCCCGACGAGTGCATCGACTGCGGTGTCTGCGAGCCGGAGTGCCCACCCAACGCGATATTGCCCGACACGGAAAAGGGGCTTGAGAAATGGTTGGAACTCAATCGCGGCATGGCGAGCCAATGGCCCAACATCACCCGCAAGGGCGAAGCCCCGGCAGACGCCGACGAGTACAAGGACGAAAAAGACAAGTTTCAAAAGTATTTTAGCGACAAGCCCGCGGCGCGTTAGGAACGGTCGATTTTCGGCCCAATCGCGCATCTTTTGCTATCGCCATGCAACTAACGCATGGCCCGACCGTTGCTGAAATGCAACATAGGTCGCGACTCTAGGCCAAATTTCTGGTATAAGGGTCGAGTCGGAAGCGGGCCGGATTGGGTCCGTCGCCGGCTCGGTGTCCGAGTGGGTATCCGAAAACAACTTACGGATACTAGGCATCGAGCCGAACGCGCAGGGGGCGCGTGGCGACGGGTCACGGTATCGCTTTACGCGGGGCTGAATGTGAAGGGACTAGATATGGCCAAGCCGAAGAAAGTCGCGGCCAAGGCGAAGGAATTCGCCTTCGAGAAGGGCGATTTCGTGGTTTATCCGACGCACGGTGTCGGTCGGGTGATCGACATCGAGGCCAAGGAGATCGCGGGCCACAAGCTCGACCTGTTTGTGATCTCCTTCGAGCAGGAACGCATGATGCTGCGGGTGCCGGTGGCCAAGGCCAAGATATCCGGCCTGCGCAAGCTCAGCTCGCGCAAGATCATGGAGAACGCGCTGGTGACGCTTAAGGGCCGCAGCCGGGTCAGCCGCGCCATGTGGAACCGCCGCGCGCAGGAGTACGAAGCCAAGATCAACTCCGGCGACCCGGTGTCGATCGCCGAAGTCGTGCGCGACCTGCACCGCAACGCCGGCCAGCCCGACCAGTCCTACAGCGAGCGCCAGATCTACGAGGCCGCGCTGGATCGTCTGGCGCGCGAGTTGGCGGCCGTCGAGCGTATCGACAAGGACGTCGCGACGCAGAAGCTCAACAGCGTGCTGCAGAAGGTCGCCTGACGGCGATCGGGCATGGACCTGACGGAAAGGCGGCCGACCTAAGCGTCGTGCCGCCTTTTTCTTGACTCGCCATGACAGGCACGACCATCGCCCGCATCGGCAAGCGCGGCCACCTTTGGGCTCTTGGCGCCCAATGGGGCGACGACAAGGCGCTCGACCATCTGGCGGCGGTGCTGCTGCAGCGTTGGCAGCGTTTCGACACGCTGGTCGTGCTCGGCAACATGCTGGGCGCCGCCGGCCACCCGGTCCGCACCCTCGACCTGCTGCTGCGCCTGCGCCGCCGCCTGATGGCCGCCGATTTCGGCTGCACCACCGTCTTCCTGCGCGGTGCTCAAGAAGAGATGTGGCACAAGGCGTTGAGCCTGCAGTTCGCCATGGCGCCCTTGTCGGTGCTCGATTGGATGCTGGAGCGCGGGCTCGCGGCGATCATCGAAGCATACGGCGGCAGCGTCGATGACGGCCGCATTGCCTGCCGCGCCGGCCCCTCGGCGATTGCGCGCTGGACCAGCGGCCTGCGCGAGCTGCAGGCGGCGCATGCCGGCCATGGCGAACTGTTGAACACCCTGCACCGCGCCGCGCTCGCCGGCGACGGCCGCGTGCTGCTGGTCGCCGCCGGCGTCGACGCTGCACGGCCACTCGGCCAACAGTCCGACGCCTTCTGGTGGAACGGCCAAAGCGACGCGGCGCTCGAAGCGGCAGTAGCCCGCGACGGTGAAGCCGGGTGGAGCGGGCTGGTTCGATTGGTGCGCGGCGCCGGTTCGTCGGCGGGCGAAGCCGACGACGCCCGGCGCGTGCTGACGGTGACGCGCGAGCGGCCGGCCCTGGTCGTGCTCGACGCCGACGGGACGTTGATCGAGCGCATCGAAGCGTAGGGCGGCCGCCCTTTAGGGCACGACGGTCTTGACCTGCAGCAAGGCCGTCAAGGCGGCGGGCGTATCGACACCGTTCAGAACCAACAGACGTTCCATCTTGAAGTCGCGATACGGCAGGCGCAGGGCGAGCTCGGCGGCGGTGACGCCGGCCGGTGGCATGACGCGCAGCCGATAGGGCCTCAGCGCCGCCGCCTCGGCGTCCGACAGGGATCGGAAGGTGCGGGCGGCGGCGATCAGCGCCTCGATGCGCCGGTCGCGGTCGGGCCCTTCGCTCAGCAGATTGAAAAAACAGACCCCGCTACCGTGGCGGATCAGTATGTAGCGCACCTGCCCGAGACCGGTATCGGCGCCGCGCGGTCGCGCGCCGATCGCAGCCTCGGTCCCGCCGATCTGGGTCGCTTGAATGTCGACCGGCGTCGGTTTGAGGCGGTTGCGCATCCACTCGACGAGCGTGCCGGTCGACGGCCCCTCGGTACAGGAGAAGAACAGCAGCGAGCGGTCGCGGCCGACGCCCAACACGCCGTCGGTATCGTTGAACAATCGGAAATCGGCCGGCGCCTCGAAGGCGAGCTTCATCACCGGATGCAGAAAACGGTTGCCGCGCACGAACCCTTCTTGCGGCGAGTCGTCGACCATGATGCCG
>VGCQ01000516.1 GCA_016870055.1 Alphaproteobacteria bacterium
CTGGCCGGCGCCACGCGGCTGTCGAGCAACGTCCAGGTCGAAGGCGAAGCGGGTGTGTCGGCCTATGTCGAGGCTTTGCTCGAGCGCACCGCCGACGGTCTCGACGACCTCACGCGCACGCTGAAGCGTGCCGAGGAGGGCCGCGAGTCGACCGCCGCCGCCACCGCCACGCTGGTCGAGCGCCTGGCGGCGCTGGCCGATGCGATGCGCGGCCAGCAGACGCTGCTTGCCCGCATGGCCGAGCAGTCGATCGAGCTGCGCGCCGCCATCGACCGCCTGGGCGAGCGCGGTCCGTCCGAGAGCGAGCGCGAAGCGCTGATGACGCACCAGCGCGCCATCGAAGCCTATCTCGTGCGGCTGATCGACGAGAGCATGCGCGGCCGCACCGCCCTGACCGACGAGCTGCGCGGCGAGCTGCGGCTGCTGGCCCGTACCGTTGCCGCCAGCCGCGGAGCCGCGCCGCCGCCGCCGTCCGAGGGCTAGGCGATGGCGGCGATTTCCGCCCGCCGTCGCAGCGGCGCCGCCGACTACACCTGGCCGGGCTACGTCGATGCGTTGACGACGCTGTTGATGGTGCTGATCTTCCTGCTGTCGCTGTTCAGCGTCGCGCAATTCACCCTGTCCTCGGCGCTGACCAACCGCGACAGCGCGATCGACCAGCTCAGCCGCCAGATCGGTGATCTCGCCAGCCAGCTTTCGATCGAGAAGCGCGCCAGCCAAAGCCTGCAGAAGGATCTCGAGCAGCTCACGCTGCAACTTCGCCAGACGCAGGGTGAGCGCGACCGGCTGGGCGGCGAGCTCGCTGCCGAACGCCGCACGTCGGACTCGTTGAAGACCGAGCGCGACCGCCTGACCGAGCGGCTGACCTCGATGCTGACCGAACGCGACAGGCTCGCCGCCGCCTTGCAGGGTCAGGCCAAGGAGGCCGAGACCAAGGCCGCCAACCTGCAGGCCGAGATCGAGCGCCAGCGGCTGGAGCTCACGCGGCTCGCTGCCTCACTCGCCGCCGCCAACCAGGAGAAGGGCAAGCTTTTCACCGATCTCACCGAGGAGCAGAAGCTCAGCGCCGAGCAGAAGGCGGCGGTGGTCAGGCTCACCGCCGAGCTTGCCGGCCTGAAGGACGAGCTTGCCCGCCTCAACGCCGCGCTCGAAGCGGCCGACGTCAAAGCCCGCGATCAGCAGGCGCAGATCGTCGATCTCGGCCAAAAGCTCAATCGGGCGCTTGCCAGCAAGGTCGAGGAGCTGGCGCGCTACCGCTCCGAGTTCTTCGGCAAGCTGCGCGAGGCGCTAGCCGGCCAGCGCGACGTGCAGGTTGTCGGCGACCGTTTCGTGTTCCAGTCCGAGGTCCTGTTCCCGTCCGCTTCGGCACAGCTCCAGCCGGCCGGCGAAAAGCAGCTCGCCGAGGTCGCACAACGGCTGCTCGAGATCGCCAAGCGCATTCCGCCCGACATCAACTGGGTGCTGCAGGTCGACGGCCACACCGACGACAAGCCGATCCGCAACGTCGTCTTCCCGTCGAATTGGGAGTTGTCGGCGGCGCGCGCCATCGCGGTCGTCAAGTTCCTGCACAGCCAGGGCATTCCCAACAACCGCTTGGTTGCGGCGGGCTACGGCGAATACCAGCCGCTGTCGGCCATCGACAGCGCCCGCAACCGGCGCATCGAACTCAAGCTGACCAGCCGCTAAGCCGCATTCGGACAGTTACGCAAGTTACGCAACCGGTTTTCGCCCGCGCGGATCACGAGGTCGGCGCCTCCCTTGAAACCGATCGGCGATGAATAGAGCGATGGTACTGCTCCAGCGTCGCCAAAATCCCGGCTCCCGTCAAGCACTATAGTTATTAATCCACCGGTCTCCTGATGCAATTCTCGAGGCTTCGGGGGGAGCGTCAGGAGCGTGACGGCAAAACCCGTACGACCGCCGGCGGCGCCGCGATCGCGCACCAGCGGGGTTCTCTGATCACAGCAGCCCCAGTCTCTTCAGTTCCGCTGCCATTTCGGACGGCATGTCGGCGGTATCGCCCTTCGAGAGGTCGGGCGGCGCGCGCCCGGGCTCGAAGTAGCGCCAACCCTGGAACGCCTTGCAGGTCTGCGGCGCGGTCGGGATCAGGGTACGCTTGACCTTGATCCGACAATATTTTCGGCCGTCGTCTTGGTCGATGTCTTCGTCCAAACCGACCAGCTCCTGACGGCAGCGGATGACGCCGCGCACCACCCAATAGAGTGAGCCGCCGGCCAGCAGCTCGTCGGCTCGGCGCGGCGTATTGCGGGTATAGACCCAGTGCGGCGAACGCGGGTTTTGTCGCCGCTGCTTGCGCCGCGCCGCCTGAAGTTTCTTCATGTGCGCGAGGTCGTCGACGCCGACGGCCAGCTTGATCAGATGCAACGCCATCGTTCGCGCTTAGTACCGAAGCCCGCCCGGCTCAAGCGCCAGCTACCCACAGCGCTGACCAGACCGTGATATGCGCGCCACAGCCCTTTGCGAATCGCCGTGCGCGGTTCAGACTCCACAGTGTTTGCACAATCGCCGGAATAGAGTCCGGACGCTTTTGCGGGGGTTCGCATGAATCGGTCGACGCTGGCTGCTCTGGTCGTGGCTCTGATGCTGGGATCGGGGGTCGCGGGATACCTGATCGGTAGGCCCGCCGACCGGATCGAGACGCCCACCCAAACCGGCCCCTCCGTTGCCGCCGTGCCGCCGCCAGTGCAGCCCGCGTCACCGCCACGGGCGACACCGACCACGCCGGTCGCCGCGCCCACCGCGCCTGCAACGCCGCCGTCCTTCGCGCCCGTGCCGCTGCCGCAGCCGGCGCCGGCTCCGGACGAGCCGTTTGCCTACCGCCGCTATTCGCTCGACACCAGCCGCGCCGAGGGCGAG
>VGCQ01000517.1 GCA_016870055.1 Alphaproteobacteria bacterium
TTCGTTTGCGCTTGCGTCGAGGTGGCTCGAACAGCAAACGGGTAAGACGGCAAGCATTTGCGATGATGCCCTCGGGCAGGAAGAGGCCAGTGATGGCCACGCAGATGGCGTCGCGCAGGATCCGCCGCCGGCCGCCCCCAGGACGCCAGCATCGGACGCTACCACTGGGAGAGCTGGGTCGCGTACTCGCAGCAGGAGGCCTCGCACGGCACGCTGGCCGCAATTCTCTCCGACGCCAAGGGCAACCAGCGCGCCATTGCCGATGTGGCTGCAAAACAAGGCGAATACGGGTCCTACGAGTACGGCGCGCGCTACCAACGGGACGTTGATGGCAAGCCGTACTTTGGCTACTCTTCGCCCGGCGGCGCGAGCTTTGAGTTCAGCGTTCCTGCGTTCCGCAGTTTCCTCGAGGAAGTGAAGCGGCCGGTCAATGGCGTCGTGCCGACGAAATTCAAGGTAACGGAGAGCGGCAATGCCCCATGGTACACCCGTCCAGAAGTCAACGTCGACCGGCTCGACGATCTCGCCACAAAGTGGGCCGACCGAAACGGCGGCACAGGCGAAGGAGCGCGAACTGTTCGAGAAGTTGAGCCGCGTGAAGCAGTTCCCTATCGCGCCGGGCCCGGACCCGGAAATCCCCGAGATGCCGCTGGCTTCGCGTCCCCGCCAGAAGTAGCGCGAGCCGCGCGCTCGCTCGACGTCTCGGGTGACGCGCAGTTCTCCCTCCGCCAGACCGACACGCCCGAGTTCAAGAAGTTCTTCCGCGCTAGCAAGGTCGTGGACGAGAACGGCAAGCCGCTCGTCGTCTATCACGGCACCAACTCTGATTTCAGCACTTTCCTCCGGTCGATGCTCGGCTCGATGAGCGGTGCGGCGTCAGCGGCAAGGGCCTTCTTCTTCACGAACGACCCTGGCGTGGCCGGTTCCTACGCCGCTGGCATCAATGTCTACGATGAGGGCGCGCTCTGGCTCACACGATTCGGCCAATGGGTGATGGGCAAGGAGAACTATGTAAAGGGCAATGAGTGGCTGCTGAAACAGTTGGGCATGGGGTCGGGCATCACGCACGGCGAGAACATCATGCCGGTGTACCTGTCGATCCAGAATCCGATGGTGGTCGAATTCAACGGGCAGATATACCGGGAGACGAGCTTCAACGACCTGATCGCCCGCGCCGAGCGTCTGGGCCATGACGGGCTGATCTTCCGAAACGTGATCGATCCGGGATACGCGGACACGGCTGCCTCCGAGAATGTGAGCGACATCTACGCCGTCTTCCGGCCTGAACAGATCAAATCCGCCACCGGAAACCGCGGCACGTTCGACCCCAACAACCCCGACATCCGCTACAGCCCCCGCCAGATCGACACGCCCGAGTTCAAGAAGTTCTTCCGCGCCAGCAAGGTCGTGGACGCGGACGGTAAGCCGCTGCCGCTGTATCACGGCACCGCCGACAGCTTGGACTCGTTCGACCTTGACCATCCGAATCGCAAAGACACGGGATGGCTCGGCACCGGCGTCTATCTGACGACAGACCGGACCCTTGCCGGGTCCTATTCAAATCTCAAGCGTGGCTCCGCGGCGCCATACACCCGACCTCTCGGAAATTTCCGATAGAACACCATGTCGGGCAATTACTTGCCAATTGATTTGGTCCCCCAACAATATAGGCTGGTGTGAGAACGGGCGGAAGCTCGCGCGCCTCGCATGACGAGGCAGCATTGGGACGAAGTGCTTCTGGAGGACCAGCCCATGATCGGACTCGCAGTGCGCCTGCTCGCGGCCGCCGCCGCGACGAGCCTTGCCTTGGCCCTGCCGGCGTCGGCGCAGGACAAGGTCAAGATCGGCTATGCCATCTCCAAGACCGGCCCCAATGCCGGCGGCGCCACCATCACCCAGCTGCCCAACTACGAGATGTGGGTCAAGGACGTGATGGCCAAGGGCGGCCTCAAGGTCGGCGACAAGCGCCTGCCGATCGAGGTCGTCGAGTACGACGACCGCTCCAACTCCGAGGAGGCGGTGCGCGCCGTCGAGCGGCTGATCACCCAGGACAAGGTCGACCTGGTCTTCCCGCCGTGGGGCACCGCGCTCAACCTCGCGGTCGGGCCGGTGTTCAACAAATACGGCTACCCGCAGCTCACCTTCACCGCCGTGACCGACCGCGCGCCCGAGCTCGCCAGGCGCTGGCCCAACAGCTTCTGGCTGCTCGGCACCTCCAAGCAATATGTCGACGCCCTGGTGGCGCTGCTGAAGCAGACCCGCGAGCAGGGCAAGATCGGCGCCGACATCGCCATGATCTCGATCGCCGACGGCTTCGGCATCGACCTGTCGCAGGCCGCGCGCAAGGGCTTCGCCGATGCCGGCTTCAAGCTGGTCTACGACAAGACCTACCCGATCGGCACGCAGGACCTCTCGCCGCTGATCGGCGAGGCGCAGCGCTCGGGCGCCGACACGTTCGTCGCCTTCTCCTATCCGCCCGACACGCTGGCGCTGACCGACCAGGCCAAGGTCGCGTCCTACTCGCCCAAGGTGATGTTCCTCGGCGTCGGCGTCGCCTTCCCGCTCTACCCGCAGCGCTTCGGCGCCAACGTCGACGGCGTCGCCTCGCTCGGCGGCTGGTCGAAAGACAACGCCGCCACCGCGGCCTACGCCAAGAAGCACGAGGAGATGTTCAAGCGCCCGCCCGACCGCTGGGCGAGCCAGGTCGGCTACGCCTCGCTGCAGATGCTGGAGCAGGCGATCGAGCGCGTCGGCAAGCTCGACCGCGCCGCCATCACCAAGGAGCTGCAGACCGCCACCTTCGACACCATCCTGGGCAAGGTGAAGCTGGTCGACAACATGATGCAGGACAATTTCTGGCTGA
>VGCQ01000518.1 GCA_016870055.1 Alphaproteobacteria bacterium
GGCACGCCCGCCCCGGCCATGGCGCGCATGCGGTCGAGCTGGCCGAGGCCGCCACGGGCATGCGGATGGATGACGCCCTGGAGCGTGACGGTTTCGGTGCCGGGTCCAACGAACTGCAGAGCCGGCGCGCGCGCCAGCCGGTCTTGCTGGGGCCAGCGGTACTCGGCCGTGCGCGCGAGCGATTGGTGCGCGGCGGTATCGACGGAGAATCGAAACTCGCCGAGGGCCAGAAGAATCTCGGGCATGTCGGTCTGGTCTCAAGGCTCGGTTGCGATGGTGTGGCCCGCGAGCAAGGCGCCTCATTCGACCAGGTCGAACAACGACGCGCGGCGGGCATGCGCGCGGTCGCGGTCGATGCGCTCCAACTCGACGCGCACGGCGCGCGCGATGGCCTCGCCCAAATCGGACGCGGCGGCATTCACGGTGACGACGGTTTCGTTGCGCGCAGACGCCAGTTGGGTTGGCGGGCGGAGCGACATGATTCCATCGGTACCGGTGGCCGCGAGCACGGGAGATAGGGCCATCGGTGGCGCGGCAACGGCGGTCCCGGGGCGCGCGGGCGCGAATCCATGATCAATGTCGCCGATTGCCGCACCCGGACGGGGCGGACGGTTGTCGTTGACGCCACGAAAGGTGCCACCACGCCCCGGCAAGGCAAACCCGCCCATCTCGCCGGGCACGGTCATGGCGGCATCGCCCCATGCTCGGCCAAGAAGGCCCAGCAGCTTGCCAACGGAGCCGGCGATCCCGCCGAGCTTGCCAGCGACCCAATCGACGGCGGTACCGGCCAGCTCGATCGGCTTGACCACGGCCTGGAAGGCGGCCGCCAAGGTGCCACCGATTACACGACCCACGGCCTCCCCGGCCGAACCAACCGCGGCCAACTCGTCCGCTGCGAGGTGGATCGGCTCGAACAGCCGGCCGAACCATCGGGCAAGATCGGAGAGCGCGCTGCCGACCGCGTCGATCGCTGGCGCAAGGAACGAGAACGCGCCGCTCAGCGCGGCAATCGCAGGGCCGAAGGTTGCGGACAGGCTGTCGCCGATGGTGGCCAAGGCCGCGCCGACCGGCCCCAGGCCGCCAACAATTCCGCGCCCGAGCCCGGCGAAGAACGCGCCGATGGGCTCCCAGTACTTCCAGATCAGGAGGGCGGCGCCGACCACGGCCGCGGCTATGCCGGCGACTATCAAACCGACGGGGTTAGCGACCACGGCGATGCCGACAGCGTGGATTCCAGCGGCGAGCAGCGGCAGCACGCGGCCAGCGATGGCGGCGACCGACCCGACGATGCCGAGCCCACCGCCGAAAGCAGCGAATGCCGGTCCAATGGTTTGGACGATGGCAAGGCCGATCAGCGCGGTGCGCAGGGCCATGAACGCGAAGGCCACGCCGATCGCGACACGGGCGACGCCGGGGAAGGCCTCGATTGCCCCGGTCGCTACTTCGGCGATCCCGCGAAACGCGCCAATTACCGGCGCGATCATGGGCAGCAGCGCGGTGCCGAGCGCGCGGCCGAGATTGGCGATCGCGATACCGAAGCCCCTTGCCTGCTCGGTGGCCGTCGCCATCATGGTGGCGAAGTCGGCGTCGACCACGCCTCCGGCTTTGCCCGTCGCCTCCTTGATCCGGCGGAACTCGGCCATGTTCCGGATCATGGGCTTGAGGAAGTTCAACACCTGCATGTCGCCGAACAGCTCGCCCATCTTGAACTGGTCGCCGTCGCTGGCTTCCTGGATCAGTCCGATCATACGCTCGATCGGGTTGACCCCGCCGACCAGCGCGGCGTTGATCTCTTGCTCGATGTCGATGCCGAACTTGCGGAACCGCTGGACCGTCTCGGGCGAAGTCACCTTGGCGATGAAGTTGGCGAAATTGTTGGCGGCCTCGGCCGGGTCGGCCGCACCCTTGAGCGCCACCTGGAGCGCGGCCGAGAGCGAGGCCACGGCTTCGGAGCCCTTGAGGCCGAGCATGGCGGCGCCGGCGGTCAGGCGCGGGAACTCGCGCGCCATGTCGCGGAGTTCGAACCCGCCTTCCTTGCCGGCTTGGGCCAGCATATCCAGCGCTTTGGGCAGCGCCTCCGGTGCGACCTCCAGATTGTCGATCAGCGCGAAGGAGGCGGCAGCCAGATCCTCGATCGAAGCTCCGGTCGCGGTCGCGGCCCGGCCGATTGTGCCGATGGCGGCCGACGCCTTGGCCGGATCCAACCCCTTGCCGACCAGGAACTCGAGCCCGCGCAAGAGATCGCCGGCGGCCTGATTGGTAATGGAGGACAGGCCGATCACCTGCCGGCCCACGGTCTCCAAAGCGTCGCCGGAGATATTGGCGACAGTGCCGAAACGAGCAAGCGCGTGTTCGAACTGGGCGGCCTGGGATATGGCCGGTTTCAGCGCGGCGCCGAGGGCCACAGCCTTGGCGGCCTCGCGCGCCGCCTGGCCGAGCAACTGGCCGCGCCTCTCGCGGGCCACCTCGGCGAGCCGGAGCCGCTCTTGCCGGCGCTGAACCTCGGCCAGTGCCGAGCCCAGCCGTTGTTGTTCGGCCGCGAGAGCGCGCGTGTTGACGCCGGCCGACCGGAGGTCCGCGCCCAGCCGCCGGACCGCGCGGCCCTTGGCGAGGAAGGCCTCGCGCGCCCGGTCGGCGTCGCGCTGGGCGCGCCGGAACTCGGTCTGCAAGGCCCGGGAGGGCTCAGCCGCAATCTCGATCTGGCGCTGCAGCTCGCCGACCCGCTGTCGTGCCGCGCGCCAGGCAACGAACGCGCGATCGAGGTCGGCCGACGCGCCACGGAAGGCCGCGATGCGGTCCGACCTGGCCTGAAGGTCCGCGATCGCCGCGCCG
>VGCQ01000519.1 GCA_016870055.1 Alphaproteobacteria bacterium
AGAGCGAGTTCGTGCCGACGACGCGCAAACTGGCGCTGGTCGAGCGCTTTGCCTCGCTGGGTTTCAGCCGGGTCGAGGCGACGTCCTATTCCAATCCCAAAGTCATACCGCAATTCGCCGATGCCTCGGACATGCTGAGGGCACTTAAGCGCCGCGACGGCGTCTACTACAAGGCAACCTGCGCCAATCTGAAGGCGGTGGAGCGGGCGGTCACCGACCTCACTGCCGGGTTCGGTGTCAACGAGATCAGCCTGCTGGTCTCGGCCACGGAATCGCACAGCCAGCGGAACCTCAAATCGTCGCGCGCCGATCAATGGGCGAAGATCGCCGAGATGGCCGGTGCCGCCGGCAACCGCTTCCGGCTGATCGGCGTCATCTCCGTCGCCTTCGGCTGCCCGTTCGAGGGTGCGGTCGATCCCGGCGTGGTGGTCGACGATGTGCGCCGCTTCCGCGATCTCGGCGTCAGGCACGTGGCGCTGGGCGACACTACAGGCCACGGCACGCCGCGCTCCATCGCCGCCCTCTTCCGCCGGGTCGTCGCCGAGCTGCCGCATGTCACACCGATCGCCCATCTCCACGATACCCGCGGCACGGGCCTGGCCAACTGCGTCGCCGCTTTCGATGCCGGAGTCCGCCATTTCGATTCGTCGTTCGGCGGTGTCGGCGGCCATCCCGCCCAGGTGAAGTACGGCGGCGGCTACACCGGCAATGTCTGCACCGAAGATCTGGTGGCGATGTTCGAGGGCATGGGCATATCGACCGGCCTCGATCTCGACCGTCTGGTCGACACCGCGCGCTTCTGCGAGGAGACCCTGGGCCGCCAGCTCTTCGGCAAGGTGACGCGTACCGGGCTCGGCCTCGCCGCGGAGACCGCCCATGCCTGACGTGCTGTTGAGCGAGAACCGCGGTGCGGTGCGCATCCTGACGATGAACCGCCGGGACAAGCTCAACGCCCTCAACACCGAGCTGACCGACGCCCTGCTCAAGGGGCTGGAAGCCGCCCGCGACGACGACAGCGTGCGCGCCATCGTGGTGACCGGGGCCGGCCGCGCTTTCTGCGCGGGGGCCGACACGTCCGAATTCAAGACCCTGACCGACGACAATCCCGAAGCCGTGCTCGCCCGCGCCAACCTGTCGATGCGCCTCCACATGGCCTTTCCCTTGCTGGGCAAGCCGATCGTCGCCGCGGCGCGCGGCCATGCGGTCGGCGGCGGGGCCGGGCTGTGTCTCGCCAGCGACCTGGTCGTCGCCTCGCCGACCCTGAAGCTCGGTTATCCGGAGACCAAGCACGGCATCGTCGGGGCCATCGTCATGACCGGCCTCACCCGCCAGCTCGGGCCCAAGAAGGCCTTCGAGCTCGTGGCACTGGGCGAGCCGCTCACCGCCGACGCCGCCCATGCTCTGGGGCTGGTCAACCGCGTCGTGGCGGACGAGACGCTGCTCGACGAGGCCGTTTCTCTCGCCGCAAAACTGGCCGCCATCAACCCCGTCGCCATGCGTGCCACCAAAGACCTTTTCTATACGGTCCTGGAGTTGCCCTACGACCAGGCGATGGAGGCCGGCCGCGACGCCAACATCGCCATGCGCGGCTTCCGCAGCAGGACATGAAGCCGCTCGCCGGTCTCGTGGTGCTCGATTTCTCGCGCGTGCTGGCGGCACCACTGGCCACCATGATCTTTGCCGAGCTCGGCGCCACGGTGATCAAGATCGAGCGGCCGGGCAGCGGCGACGAGACAAGGCAGTGGGAGCCGACGATCGGCAAGGAGAGCGGTTACTTCTTCGCCTTCAACCGCGCCAAGCATTCGGTGACCCTGAACCTCAAATCGGCGAAGGCCCAGGCGATTGCCAGGCAGCTGGCAGCCAAGGCCGATATCGTGGTCGAGAATTTCCCGCCCGGCACCATGGCCGAGATGGGCCTCGGTTACGAGGACATCAAGGCGGTCAACCCGCGCGCCATCTATATCGCGAACACCGGCTTCGGCCAGAACGGCCCCTATGCACAGCGAAAGGGCTACGACACCATCTTCCAGGCGATGAGCGGCCTCATGTCGCTGACCGGCGAGCCCGACCGCGGGCCGGCCAAGGCCGGCCTCCCGATGTCGGACCTGACATCGGGTCTGTGGATCGCCGTGGCCGCGCTCTCCGGTCTGGCCGGACGGGCACAGAGCGGTCATGGCTGCTTCATCGACCTGTCGATGTTCGATGCCCAGGTAGCGCAGCTCACCATCGCCGCGGCGCGCTTCTTCGCGCTCGGCGAGGTGCCGCCGCGTACCGGCACCGAGCATCCCGGTCGCGTGCCCTCGGCCGCCTTCCAGTGCCGCGACGGGCGCTGGCTGCACATCACCGGCAGCGACCAGCATTGGGAGCCGCTGCTCAAGGCGCTGGGTCTCGACTCGCTGCTCGAGGACGAAGCGCTGAAGAAAAATGCCGCCCGCGTCGAGCGCCGCGACGAGGTCATGGGCGCCCTGAGCTATGCCATCAGCCGGCTCGACCGCGCCCCGCTGCTTGAAGCGCTGGAGAGGGCCGACGTGCCGGCCGGGCCGGTCCACGCCCTCGACGAGGTGCTGGCCGATCCCCATACGCGGGCGCGCGGCCTGGTCGGCAGCTTCGAGCATCCATCCGTTGGAAAATTCCCCGCCCTGCGCCTCCCGTTGCGTTACGAGGGCTACGACAATCCCGAGATCGGCCGGCCGCCTCTGCTGGGCGAGCACACGGAGGCGGTGCTTCGCGATATGCTCGGCCTGACGCAAGACGAGATTGCCGCTCTGCGTTCCGAAAAGGCTGTCTGACATGGCTTATGAAACCGTGACTCTGGATATCGCCGAC
>VGCQ01000520.1 GCA_016870055.1 Alphaproteobacteria bacterium
CAGGCCGAACTCCTTGGCCTCGGCCGGGGAGAAGAACTTGTCGCGCTCCATGGCCCGCTCGATCTCCTCGATCGTGCGGCCGGTATGGGTGACGTACATCTGGTTGAGGCGCGCCCGGGTGGCGAGGATTTCGCGGGCATGGATCTCGATATCCGTCGCCTGGCCCTGCGCCCCGCCCGACGGTTGGTGGATCATGATGCGGGCGTTGGGCAGCGCAAAGCGCTTGCCCTTCTCGCCCGCCATCAGCAGCAGAGAGCCGGCCGAGGCCGCCTGGCCGAACACCAGGGTCGAGATATGCGGGCGGATGTATTGCATGGTGTCGTAGACCGCCAAGCCGGAGGTCACCACGCCGCCCGGCGAGTTGATGTAGAACGAGATGTCCTTGGTCGGATTCTCGGCCTCGAGATAGAGCAGCTGGGCGCAGACCAGGCCGGCCACCGTATCCTCGATCGGGCCGTTCAAGAAGACGATGCGCTCCTTCAGCAGCCTCGACCAGATGTCGTACCCCCGCTCGCCGCGCGCCGACTGCTCGACGACCATCGGGACGTAGTAGTTGTTGTAGACTTCCAGCGGATCGCGGTCGCGACTCATCGCGGGCTCCTTTGATGACTATCCGTGAAAAGTGGCAGCGCCGATGGCCAGGTTCAAGATCATCGGCGCGCGTCCAGCCGCAGCATGTCAGCTCGCCGCCGGCTGGTCGGCCTTGTCGTCGTCCTTTTCGGCCTTGCGGGCCGCCTCGAGCAGTTCCTCGGGGGTAACCGACTTGTCGCTCACCTTGGACAGCTCGATGATGAAATCGACGGTCTTCTCCTCGAAGATCGGCGCACGAAGCCGTTCCTTGAGCTCGGCGTTCTTGCCGTAGAACTCCAGGACCTGACGCTCCTGACCCGGATAGCGCATGGCCTCGCGCATCACCGCCTGATTGAGCTCATCGGGCGAGACCTCGATGCTGTTCGACCGGCCGACATCGGCCAGCAGCAAGCCCAGGCGAACCCGTCGTTCGGCGATCTCGCGATATTCCTGGCGCATCTTCTCTTCGTCGTCTTCGAGCTTCTCGCCGGCCTTCTTGGCCTCCTCGATGCGCTGCCAGATGGCGTTGAACTCGCCTTCGACCAAGCCGTCGGGCACCGCGAACTTTTGCACATCGGCAAGCTTGTCGAGGAGCTGCCGCTTGATCATCGAACGCGAGATCTGTGCGTAGTCCTGGTTGATGCGCTCGGCGACGGCCTTGCGCATGGCCTCGAGATTCTCGAAGTTGTTCTTCTTGGCAAGCTCGTCGTCGGCCGGCTTGTCGACGAACTCGTGCAGCTCCTTGATGGTGCACTTGAAGACGGCGTCCTTGCCGGCGAGCTCGGTGTTGCCGTAGTCGGCCGGGAACGTCACTTTGACGTCGACCGCCTTGCCGACCTCGGCGCCGACAAGCTGATCCTCGAAGCCGGGAATGAACGAACCCGAGCCCAGTTCCAGCGTGTAGTCCTGCGCGGCACCGCCGGGAAACTCCTTGCCATCGACCGACCCGACGAAGTCGATCTTGACGGCGTCGCCCTTCTGCGCCGGGCGCGGCGGATCGACCGGCTTCTGCTCGCGGTTCGCCTTGGCGATCCGGCCGATTGCCTCGTCGACATCCTTGTCGGGCACGACGGCCTTCAAGCGGTCGAGCTCGACGCCGGAGAAGTCCAGCTTGCCGATCTCGGGCAACACTTCGATCGCCACCTCGAACTCGACGTCCTTGCCTTCTTCGAGCTGTTTCAGGTCGACGCGCGGCTGCAGGGCGGGTTTCAGGCCGCGATCCTCGATCGCCTTGGCGGTGCTGGAATTGACCGCCTGCTCGACGGCCTCACCGAACAGCGCTTGGCCGTACTGCTTCTTCAGCAAACCGACCGGGACCTTGCCCGGCCGGAACCCCGGCATCTGGGCGGTCCGGGCGAGCTCCGCCAGCCGCTCATCGACCTTGGCCGACAGATCGCCGGCAGGGACCACGATCTTGAATTGCCGCTTCAGCCCGTCGGCCGAAAGTTCCGTCACTTGCATCACTTCACGTCCATTTCCATCTGGTGCGGGCGGAGGGACTTGAACCCCCACGCCTTGCGGCACGAGAACCTAAATCTCGCGTGTCTGCCAATTCCACCACGCCCGCCCGACTCCTGCCCTCACGAGCGAGGGCTTTCGGGCCATGCCGCCGGGCCGAATCGCCGGCCTCTTAGCCCGCGCCAGCCGGACGGTCAATTCACTGCCAAAGCCGCGGCAAGCGCTCCAGGCAGCCGATCGACAAGATCCTCGGCAACGAGGCCCGGACGGCCGAATTGCCGGGCGCACTCGCCGTGGATCCAGGCCGCCGCCGCGGCCGCCGCCAGCGGCGTCAGCTCATGCGCCATCAGCCCGCCGGCAATACCGGCAAGCACGTCACCGGCACCCGCCGTGGCCAGGCCGGGCGACGCATGGACATTGATCACGGCGCGGCCATCCGGCGCGGCGATCACCGTGTCGGGTCCTTTCAGCAGCACCGTTGCGCCACTGCGCACTGCCGCTTGGCGAGCCCGCGCGACCTTGCCTGGGACAGACGCCAAGTCGGGAAAGAGACGGCGGAACTCGCCTTCATGCGGCGTCAGCAGGACCGGCCCGGTGATGGCCGCAAGCAAGCGCCGAGGATCGTCAGCGAACACCGTCACCGCATCGGCATCGAGCACGACCGCCCGCCGCGTGGCGAGCGCCGTCAGCACGGCCGCCTCCGTACGCGCGTTCACCCCCGAGCCCGGCCCGATCAGGAACGCATTGCGCCGCTCGTCGGCGAGCAGTCGCGCGAATGCCGCGTCGTCGTC
>VGCQ01000521.1 GCA_016870055.1 Alphaproteobacteria bacterium
TCGCGCCGCAAGGTCGGCACCTGGTCCTTGGGGTTGACGTCGTAGAAGTTGCCGCCGCCTGCGATCTCCTTGGTGGCGATCGACACGCGCCGCAGCTCGACCTGCAAGCCAGCCTCGCGGGAGACAATGTGCGAGGCCAATGAACAGGCAAAGGGACTGAAGTAGAGTTCCATGAGAGCGTCCTTCCGTGTCGTGGTTTGCTTTTACGTACCATTTGGTACAAAATAGACTGCCCGGTGTCAATGAAAAATATACCGAACAGTACAAAAATGTTGCGGCGGCGCGGCCGTCCCCGCGCCTTCGACGACAATGACGCGCTCGCCGCCGCGCTCGGCGTGTTCCTGAGGCATGGCTACGAAGGCACCTCGGTCAACGATCTCGCCGCGGCGATGAAGATCAACAAGCCGAGCCTCTATGCCGCCTTTGGCGACAAGGCGCGGATCTACGACCGGGTGGTGTCGCAATATGCCGAGCAAGCCAAGCACGCCATGCTCGAAGCGCTGGGCGCGGGCGAGACATTGGGGCAGGCCGCGCGCGCCTTCCTGCAGGTCGCCGTCGACATCTACGCGCCGCCGCGCGGCCAGCCGCTCGGCTGCCTGATCGCCACGACGGCGGCGACAGCGGCCGGCGCCGACGCCGACGTTCGGCGTGCCCTGCTGGCGTTCCTCGACGAGGTCGACGCGGCGCTGACGGCGGTACTGGAGCATCGGTTCGGCGCGGAGTTGACGCGCGCCGGCGTGGCGCCACGAACCATCGCCCGCCTGATCGCCGCGACGATCCACAGCCTCGCCATCCGCTCCCGCGCCGGCGCCTCACGCAAGAGCCTGCTGGAGATCGCCGACGACACGGCCTCCCTGCTGGCAGCGACGGCCGGCCGCTAAAGCATTGCGCGTTCAGCTGGAATCAGCTGAACGCGCAATGCCTGCGAAACTGCTATCGAAACCTGCGCGTTTGCATTTGATCGGAACCGTATGCGGTTCCGATCAAATGCAAGCCGCTCTAGACGAGATCTGCTCCCTACACTTCGCCGACGTTCTCCAGCGAGCGCACCATGTGGTCGTGCAGGCGTCGGGCCGGTGCCGAAAGTCGGCGCGCGGCAAGCAGAGCGATCTCGGTGTCGTGCAGATCGGGCAGGCCGGAACGGCGCTCGATTGCCGACAGGCCGGCCGGCACCATGTCCTTGGGCAGCACGGTGACGCCGAGCCCCGCCTTGACCGCGGCGTGCTGGCCGGCGAGCGAGGCGCAGCTGTAGGCGACGCGCCAAGGCCGCCGGGCGCGGCTCAACGAATCCGTGGCGCGCTTGCGATAGACGCAGGGCGGCGGCGAGACCACCAACGGCAGGGACCCATCGGCCGGCACGGCGAGGTGCTCGGCGGCGACCCAGACCAGGGGCTCGCGCCACACCCGCACGCCGCGGTCGGAGCGCTCGGGCTCGCGCTTGACCAGGACCAGGTCGAAGTCGCCGTCGCGGAAACGGCCCATCAGGTTGAGCGTGAGGTCGCAAGTGACTTCGAGCTGGACGGCGGGGTAAGCCTTGGCGAAGCGGGCCAGCACCTGCGGCAGATGGGTGGTGGCGAAGTCCTCGGGCGTGCCCAGCCGCACCGTGCCGGCGAGCAGCGGCTCGTCGAGGCTCGCGATCAGCCGATCGTTCAGCTCGAGCATCTGGCGGGCATGGCCGAGCAGCGCGTCGCCCTCGGCGGTGAGCGCGACGCGCCGCGCGCCGCGCTCGAGCAGGCGCTTGCCCAGTCCGTCCTCGAGCCGCTTGATCTGCAGGCTGATCGTCGACTGACGACGCAACAACGCGTCGGCGGCCAACGTGAAACTGCCGAACTCGGCCACACTCACGAAGGCGCGCAGCAGGTCGATATCGAGATTATGCATACGTGGCATAGCTTATTATCAAAAACATAAATGCATAACGTCAACATTATCAATTTTGGATATGAGACGCCTCGGCGTAATCCGCCACCATGTCGCTGCTCGACCTCGCCAGCCAGAACCTGCTGTCGCCGATGGTTCTGTTCTTCGTCCTGGGGGTGGCGCTCACCTTCGCCCGTTCGGATCTGTCGATCCCCGGCGCGGTCGCCAAGCTGCTCGCGCTCTATCTCATGATGTCGATCGGCTTTCGCGGCGGCACCGAGGTCGCCCATCACGGCCTGTCGGCGACGATGGCCGCAGCTTTGCTGGCGGGGCTTGCCCTGTCGTTCGGTATCCCGTTCCTGGCCTACGGCGTCCTGCGCCTGACGACCCGGTTGTCGGCGGTCGACGCCGCCGCCGTCAGCGCCCACTACGGCTCGATCTCGGCCGTCACGCTGGTGGCGGTGATGAGCGTGCTCACGACGATGGGCATCGCGTTCGAAGGCTACATGATCGCCGTCGCCGCAGTCATGGAGACCCCGGCCATCCTGTCGGCGCTTTTACTGGCGCGGCGCAACGCCGAAGCCGGCCATGGCCGCGAGCTCGCCCGCGAGATCCTGCTCAACGGTGCCGTGGTCATGCTGCTGGGCTCGTTCGCCATCGGCATCGTGAGCGGCGAGCGCGGCTACACGACCCTGAAGCCGTTCCTGGTCGACCAGTTCGCAGGTTTCCTCTGTCTGTTCCTGCTCGACATGGGTCTCGTCGCCGGCCGCGGCCTGCGCGACGGCGGCCGTGTCCTTTCCCCTCGCGTCGTGGCTTTCGCGGTGCTGATGCCGCTCGCCAGCGCCGCAATCGCCGCCGCGATTTCACCCTTGGTCGGCCTGTCGACGGGCGGCACGACGGTGCTGATCACGCTTGCGGCATCGGCCTCCTACATCGCGGTGCCGGCGGCGA
>VGCQ01000522.1 GCA_016870055.1 Alphaproteobacteria bacterium
GCCGACTTGGTGACTGTCTTTATCCTGCCGCCGTCGACGCGCGACCTCGAGAAGCGCCTTTTGACGCGCGCCCAAGATCCCAAGGAGGTCGTGGCGCAACGCATGGCCAAGGCGGCCGACGAGATGAGCCACTGGGCGGAGTACGACTATGTCGTGGTCAATCGCGACATCGGCACGAGCCTGACCAATCTCAAGGCGATCCTGACGGCCGAGCGGCTGAAGCGCGAGCGCCAGGTCGGCATGTCGGGGTTCGTCAAAGCGCTTCGCGAGGGGCGTTGATCGGCTGGCCGATGCCATTCTGGCCTTGCGAGCGCAGCACGAGCTGTGACGGTGTGTAAGGGCGGCCGGAGCACTCGGCGATCAGGCGATCGCTCGCCGCCTCGATCGTTTCCTCCAGTCGTCGCATGAAGGCGTGCTTGTCGAGCCCGGTTTCGATGGCGGGCAGGAACTCGACGGCTGCCCGACCGGCCTTCTTGCGCCAGTCGCGCCGGTTCCACAGCAGGCCGATCGAGGTCGCAACGGGGACGACGGGCAGGTCGAGGTCGCGATAGAGGTAGAAAATGCCCGAGCGGTAGCGCTCGCGCTCGCCCGGCGCCATCAAGTTGCCTTCGGGATAGATCGCGATAGGGCGTCCGCTGTCGTAGGCGCGTTTGGCGAATTGCGCGAGGTTGGTGCGCTCGCGGCCGCCACCGCAGGTGTCGACTCGGATCATCTGCAGGCGATAGAGGATCGCGCCGATCAGGGGGTAGTGGAACAACTCCTGCATGGCGACGAAGGCGATGGCGGGAATCTCGGCGGCGAGAAAATGCCGTCGCATTCGCTGTGGTGCTTGCCGGCGAGCAGGGCAGGGCCGCGCGCGGGAATGTTGGCGCGGCCGCGTATTTCGACCTTCATGCCAGCGATCCAGCGCATTGCCCAAACGACGACGCGCGCCCAATAACGCAGCAGGCCGCGCAACAGCACTGGCGTAGGGATCGGCACCAGGATGATGCCGACAACGGCCGTCAGCAGCGTGAAGCCGTAGAAGAAGAGGTTGAAGGCGAGGGAGCGGATCATGCCGCTCTGGACAATGAGTGAGCGCTCACTTGTCAAGTGCCTCTGCCAGAATGGCGAAATCCGCTGGCGACAATTCCTCAGCCCGGGCGGTCGGGGGCAGGCCGTGGGCGGCCAAGACGATCGTCGGTTCGGCAAAAACCCTGCTCAAGGCGGTGCGCAACATCTTCCGGCGTTGGCCGAAAGCTGCGGCCGTCACCCTCTCCAAGGGCTGCAAATCCGCCAGGCGACGACCGGCCGGCCAGGGCCGCAGCCGCACCACCGAGGAGACGACCTTGGGCGGCGGTACGAAGGCAGACGGCGCCACGTCGAACAGTCGTTGTACGGCACAGACATGCTGGGCCAGCACCGACAGACGGCCGTACTCCTTGTTGCGCGGCGGCGCCACCAGCCGGTCGACGACCTCTTTCTGGAACATCAGGACCATATCGGTGATCTCGTCGGCGCGGTGGAGCCAGCGGATCAACAACGCCGTCGCGACGTTGTAAGG
Source organism: Alphaproteobacteria bacterium (assembly GCA_016870055.1). GTDB lineage: Bacteria > Pseudomonadota > Alphaproteobacteria > Reyranellales > Reyranellaceae > Reyranella. The sequence continues at coordinate 1,544 of VGCQ01000522.1, forward strand.
GAGGTTGGCGACTATCCGACGCGGCGGCGGCCCGAGCGTCGCTAAGTCGATTTCGAGGGCGTCGGCCCGTACGAGATCGAGCCGACCATTCGCGGCCAATTGCAATTCCTCCAAGGCGACTATCGCCCGATCATCGATTTCGACGGCGACGACACGCGCCGCCCCCTCGAGCAACAAGGCACGCGTCAAGCCGCCAGGGCCGGGGCCGATTTCGATCACCGTCCCCTCGTCGAGCGGCGCGGCGGCCCGCGCGATGCGGCGTGTCAGGTTGAGATCGAGAAGAAAGTGCTGTCCCAATCGCTTGCGCGCGTCGAGGCCGTGGGTGGCGATGACCTCGCGCAGCGCCGGCAAGTGGGCGAGGCCATCCATTGTCAGGACGGCGTTCGGCTGCGCCGTCGGCAGGCCATGTCGTCGGCCATGCGAAGTGCGGCAATGAGACTTGCCGGGTCGGCGCGTCCGGTCCCAGCGATGTCGAGAGCCGTGCCGTGGTCAGGCGAGGTCCGGATGAATGGCAATCCGAGGGTGACGTTGACGCCGCCGGCGAAATCGACGGTCTTGATCGGGATCAGTGCCTGGTCGTGGTACATGCAAAGCGCCGCATCGTAGCCCTGCCGCGCGGCCACGTGGAACAGCGTGTCGGCCGGAACGGGGCCGCGCGCGTCGATTCCTTCTCGCTGGAGCATCTGGACTGCGGGCTCGATCACACGGCGCTCCTCATCGCCCATGGCGCCTTGCTCGCCGGCATGGGGGTTGAGCGCCGCGACGGCGAGCCGAGGACGATCGATCCCGAACAGTGATCTGAGCCCCGCCACAGTGAGACGGCCGGCGCGGGCGATGATTGCCGTGTCTAGCGCCTTGACCGCCTCCGCCAACGACAAGTGAATGGTCACCGGCACGACCCGAAGTTCCGGGCAGGCGAGCATCATGGCGACGTCGACGCCGCCTGCGAGTTCGGCGAGATACTCGGTGTGGCCGGGATGGCGAAAACCCGCATCCTGCAGGGTCTTCTTTTGAATGGGATTTGTCACGATGCCGGCGACTTCGCCGGCAAGAGCCAACCGGACACTGCATTCTATGGCTTCGATCGTCGCCGCGGCGTTGGCCGGATCGGGTTGGCCTATCCGGACCGCGGCGCGTAGCCTCACCGGCAACACCGGTAGCGCAACACCGAAGGTCTTGCCGGCATCGACCGGTCGGTCGATCTCCTGAACCGGCACGTCCCAGCCCAGTCTCGCGGCAAGTGCGGAGAGCCGGCGGGCATCGT
>VGCQ01000523.1 GCA_016870055.1 Alphaproteobacteria bacterium
TCTGGATGTAACCCTCTGTGCGATAGCGGCCGAATCCCCAGACGATCAGCGCCAGTCCTATTGCCGCGATCAGCGAATAGAGGCCCTTGTAGGCGCCTTCGCCGATCCGTCCGATCACGGCAGCGCGCGTCTCGCGCAGCGTGGTGAGGAGGTGAATGCCGAGAAACAGTGCCAAGCCGAGAATAAGGATGGTCATGCACCCAATCTACCACGCGACCGTGCTTTTAGAGATAGTGCGCGCCTAGTGCGATCAAACCAGAGGAGACGATCGGGTAGGCCGGATTGATCTTGCTTTTGAACAACAGCAGAAAGACCGTGATGGCGATCGCCACGTACAGCACGCCATTCAGCACGCCACGGCCCATGATGATGGCACCGGCCAACACCAGCCCGACCGACACCGAACCCAAACCCGCCTGGATCGCCGGCCGCCAGCGCCAGGTTCCGAGATGCATCCACAGGCGGCCGATCGCGAAGGTGAGGAGCCCGGTCGGCAGGAAGAAGGCGACCAGGGCAACCAGCGCGCCTGGAACGCCGGCAACCACCGCGCCGATCGAGGCGACCATCATCATGTTCGGACCGGGTGCGAGCTGGCCCAGACTGTAGAAATGCAGAAGCGTGGGAAAGGTCAGCCAATGATGGACATCGACCGTCAGCGTCTTGAGCTCGGGGAATGCCGCCATGCCGCCGCCGACGGTCAGCAGCGAGAGATAGGCGAAGACCCCCGCGATGTCGCCGAGCTGTTTCATCGGTCGCCGTTACGGCGGGGGCGGTGCCACCAGATCGCGACGGCGCCGGCTGCCAGCAGCGCATAGGGCACGCTGATTCCCAAGCCCGCGACAGCGCCCGCGGTGGCGAGCACGAAGACATAGTCCGCGGCCGACTTCAGCACGCGGCTGCCGAGCTGCACCATGACCACGAGGACCAACCCGAGCGCACCGGCGGCGATGCCGTGGAGAAACGCCTTGGAGGCCGCACTGTCGCCGCCGATGTCGTAGGCGAAGGCGGCGGCCGTCATCAGCACGGCGCTGGGCAGGCACATGCCGAGTGTGGCGAGCAGCGCGCCCCAACCGCCGCGCAGGCGGTCGCCGACCAGAATCGCCATGTTGGTGGCGTTGAGCCCGGGCAGAGTCTGGCTGATCGACAGCAGCTCGACGAAGGCCGTATCGTCGAGCCAGCGCTGGCGCACCACCAAGCCGGTGCGCAAGTAGCCGACCACGCCGCCACCCAGGCTGGTGGCGCCGAGAACCAGGAACACCCAGAAGACCTTGGCCAAGGAAGGCCGCGGCTCGGCCGCTGTCGTGGATGGGTCGGTCATTCGTGGGCCTGCGGTGGATTGCCTTTCAGCCTGTAGACCGCGCCGGTCTTGGTGGTGGTGAGGGCGAGCCAATCCGCGGCGATCTGCTGCAGCTCGATGAAGAAGCGCTCGCAGGCGGCCAGCGACTTGTGTCCGATGTCGCCGGGTCCCTTGAAGCGGAGTTGATAGGCGAACTCGCCGACGAAGGCGTGGTGGTCGCCGCGCGAGCGCCACAGGCCAAGGTTGGCGGTGACCCGCGTATGATGGCCGAAGTCGAGGTGGCAGGTGTCCTTCAACATCTCCTCGACGATGCACTGGTTGACAAGTTCGACGTTGTCGGGGCCGCCGCTGGGGATCGCCTCGAGCGGCGGGAAGAGGCGTTGCAGGTCGCGTAGCGACATGCGGCCCAGCGCCGCCATCGCCAGTCGATCGGCCTCGGGAGCCTGGCTGAGACCGAACTCCACGTTGTGCGACAGCAGGCGCCGCATACCGCCGATGCGTTCCTTGAGCGGCATCAGTTCCAGCTTGAACTTGACTTTGTAAGCGCCGGAGATCCGTGGCCGCACATCCATGGCCTGCGCTGTCGCCATGTCGGTGGTGCGATACTTGAACACGATCTCAGGGTCCGCCACCGGGAAGCCGTCTTCGTAGGCGATCCGCCGGCGCACGATGAAAGCGTTGTTGTAGAGGTGGAAATCAGCGGTATCGAGGAACAGCACCTCGCGGATTTCCGGCCGATCGCCGAGCGCCGCCGCGCGATGGCAACCGACGCCGGTCGCCGCCGCGGCGCGCTCGACCAAGTGTGTAAACTCTTTGAAGACGCGGGCCGATGTAAAGCGGTCGGGCTTCAGGATCAGCTTGCACTGCAAATAGCCCAACTCGTCGAACCGTCTGCCGTCGGCATAGACGCCGTCGCGCCGTTCCGCCAACCACTGCGGCAACGTCGTTGCCTGCTGATCGCTCGCCATTCTCCCCACGCTCCCCGACGGCAGTGTAACGGGTGCGTTGCGCTCTGTCACCCCGGCGGCAACGCGTCGACCTTGCCGAACGAGCCCACCTTGCCGTTGTCGTAGCAGACATAGTAGCGCTCCGAGATCGACCACGGCACGCGGCTCCAGAAATCCTTCAACAAGGTGTAGTAGGCGCACTCCTTGCCCGGCGAGCGCACGAGCGTTTCGGGCGGCCCCATGATCGCCTGGACCTCGACGGGACTCATGCCGGCCTGGACATTCTCGATGGTCTTGGCTGGCACAGCGCAGCCGACGAGCGATGAGGCGGTGAGGGCAAGATGGACCAAGTGCCTTGTCGCCGACGATAAGGCGTGCTTGGTCTCGCCGGCAACAAATGTCGGGCCAGTCGCCGGCTGGCGCGGGTCGTGACGATGCGCTAGTGTCCTGATTCGGAAGTTTTGATGATCTTGGCCTGAGTGTCAGCGGTTCTGAGTGTTGCAAGGCAGAAGCGCTTGATGGCGGCCAGGATGTCGGAGGCCGACTTGGTCCATC
>VGCQ01000524.1 GCA_016870055.1 Alphaproteobacteria bacterium
GGCCCTGGCGCCGGCCGGCGCACCGAAAATCTCCTTCGCTTCCGACTTCGCCGACCTGCTCGATGAGGGCCCCTTCACGCCGATCAAGATGCGCCCCGAGGAGCCGGCTTTGTTCCTATACACTTCAGGCTCGACGGGACGGCCCAAGGGCGTCGTGCTGTCGCATCATTCGCACCTCTGGGCGATGGCGGCGCGCCAGCGCTGGCCGGGTGAGCCCGGACAACGCTCGCTGGTGGCGGCGCCGCTCTATCACATGAACGGGCTCGCCAGCTCGCAGGCGACCTTCTCGCACGGCGACGCGATCGTCCTGCTGCCGCAGTTCACGACCAAGGGCTATATCGAGGCGGCCGGCCGCTACAGGGTGAACTTCCTCACCTCGGTTCCGACCATGATCGCCATGATGCTGCGCGAGCCGGAGCTCCTGGCCGCCACCGACCTCTCCTCGGTGAGCGTCGTGCGCATGGGCTCCGCGCCGGTGACGCAGGCGCTGATCGACCAGGTGCGCGGCGTCTTCCCCAAGGCGCTGATCGCCAACGCCTACGGCACCACCGAAGCGGGGCCCGTGGTGTTCGGTCCGCATCCCAAGGGCATCAAGCAGCCGGAACTGTCGACCGGCTATCCGCACCCGGCCGTGCAGCTCCGCCTGGTCCGCGACGGCCGGCTGATCGAGGGCGACGACCCGGAGGGCGGCGTGCTGGAGATGAAGTGCGGCGCGCTCATGACGCACTATCACAAGCTGCCCGAAGCCACCGCCAAGGCGATGACGCCAGACGGCTACTACCGCACCGGCGACGTGTTCCGCCGCGACGGGAACGGCTTCTTCTTCTTCGTCGGCCGTGCCGACGACATGTTCGTGTGCGGCGGCGAGAACATCTATCCCGGCGAGGTCGAGAAGATGCTGGAGCGTCATCCCGGCATCCATCAGGCGGCCGTTCTGCCGGTACCCGACGAGCTCAAGGGCCACAAGCCGATCGCCTTCGTGGTGCGTGCCAATGGCGCGGCGCTCGACGAGCAAGCAGTCAAGAGCTATGCGCTCGCCAACGCGCCTGCCTACCAGCACCCCCGCCAAGTCTTCTTCATCGACGAGATGCCGCTGGCTGGCACCAACAAGATCGACAAGCGCGCGCTTGCCCAACAGATTCCAACCGCAGGAGCACCCAGAGAATGAAAGCCGCAGTCGTCCGCGAGCATGGCGGGCCGGACCGCCTGAACTACGAAACCGACTTTCCCGATCCCAAGCCCGGCGAAGGCGATGTGATCGTGGCGGTCAAGGCCGCCTCGCTGAACTACCACGACGTCTTCACCCGGCGCGGCATGCCCGGCATCAAGGTGCCGATGCCGGCCATCATGGGACTCGACACCGCGGGCGAGATCGCCGAAGTCGGCCCCGGCGTCAGCGGCTGGAAGAAGGGCGACCGCGTGCTGGTCGACCCGATCAACCGGGTCGAAGGCGGCCTGATGGGCGAGACCATGCATGGCGGCCTCGCCGAACTGTGCAAAGCGCGCGCCCACCAGCTCATTCGCATACCCGACGGCGTGAGCTACAGCGACGCGGCGGCGCTGCCCTGCGCTTACGGCACGGCGCTGCGCATGATGAGGACCAACGGCCACGTCGCGCAGGGCGAGAAAGTCTTGATCCTCGGCGCTTCCGGCGGCGTCGGCGTGTGCTGCCTGCAGATCGCCAAGCTTGCCGGTGCCGAGGTGATCGCCTGCGCCGGCACTGACGCCAAGGCCAAGCGCCTGATGGAACTCGGCGCCGACAAGACCATCAACTACGTCACGCACGACTTCCAGGACGAGATCTACAAGCTCTACGGCAAGCCGACGCGACGCGGTGGCGGCACCGACCGTGGCGTCGACGTGGTGGTGAACTACACCGGCGGCGATACCTGGGTGAAGTCGCTCAAGGTCCTGAAAGTCGGCGGCCGCATGCTGACCTGCGGCGCCACTGCCGGCTTCGATCCCAAGGAGGACATCCGCTTCATCTGGACCTTCGAGCTCAAGGTCCTCGGCTCCAACGGCTGGATGCGCTCCGACGTCGAGCAGCTTCTGAAACTGGTGCAGGACGGCAAGCTCAAGGTGCTGGTCGACAAGGTCTTCCCGCTCGAGGACGCGCGCGAAGCGCTGCGCGTGATCGAGGACCGCGAAGTGTTCGGCAAGGTCGTGGTGGCGCCATGAACGACAAGGCGAGCGACAAGATCGTGCCGTTCACCAAGGACGAGCTGCAGCGCATGCTCGACCACTCGCCATTCATCGCCTTTCTCGGGCTCAAGGTGGTCGAGGCCGATCCCGCCAAGGAGCGGCTCACCATGACCTGCGCGATGAAGCCGGAGTTCGAGCGCGGCGCCGGCACCGGCCAATGGCATGGCGGACCGCTTGCCGCCATCATCGATACTGTCGGTGACTACGCGCTGATCATGGGCCTGCGCCGCGGCCTGCCGACCATCAATTTCCGCGTCGACTACCTGCGGCCGGCCATCAAGACCGGGCTGGTCATCACCGCCACGGTGCGGCGCGCCGGCAAGAGCGTGGGTGTGGTCGATGTCGACGTGTTCAACGACCAGAAGGCGCTGCTGGCGATCGGCCGCGCCACCTATTCGACGTTGCCGGCCTGACGGCGCGTTGCACGAAACTTGCTTGATCGACGGGGGGAAGTGGGAAGTCAAAGGAGGGGCTCATGACTGACAAGGTTTCACGTCGTGTCTTCAGTGGCGGCATCGTTGCCGCCGGTCTGATCGGCAAATCAGCTTCGGCGCAAACGGCGCGGCGGCACGCTGGTCGCGACCT
>VGCQ01000525.1 GCA_016870055.1 Alphaproteobacteria bacterium
GGTTCCAGCCGCCGTTGTCGATCGTTTCCCTGCGGATCAGGCGCGACAAGTGGGTCTGCGAGTCGGCCGGGCGCAGATCGACCTTGAGGCCGATCTGCTCGAGTTGCGCCTTGGCCACCGCACCGAGCTTGGCCAGCATGCCGATATCGACCACCGTCAGCAGCACGACCGGCCTTCCATCATAGCCGGCTTCCTTCACCAGCTCCCTTGCCCTGGCAACGTTGCCGTCGAGCAGCCAGGTCAGGCCGGCGTCCGAGGCGAAGGGAGTTCCGCATCCATAGTACGCCTTGCAGACCCGCCAGAAATTTGGATCGCCGATCGCGGCCATGAGGTATTCCTTCTGGTCGATGGCGTAGCCCAGCGCCAGCCGCATCCTGGGATCGTCGAACGGAGGCTGCAGCCAGTTCGGGCGCAGGACGAACTGGGCCGGATAGGCGTTGCGCTCGACGACGATGCCCTTCTTCTTCTCCACCAGCGGCAACAGGTCGTGCGACACCGCTTCCACGGCATCCACTTCGTTGGCCTCCAGCGCGGCGATCGCGGTCTGCGGATCGCCGATTGCCGGCCACTCGACCTGGTCGATCCTGACCACCTTGCCTCCGGCGAAGTTGCGCGGCGGTTCCGCACGGGGCACGTACTTCGAATTCCTGACATAGACGACCTTCTCGCCCGGACGCCATTCGTCGGACTTGAAGATGAACGGTCCTGAGCCAATCGGCTCCGTGATCTGCTGGTTCGCCGGCGTGTCGGCGATGCGCCTGGGCATCATGAACGGCACGGCGCCGGCCGGCTTGGCGAGCGCTTCGAGCACCAGGCCGTAGGGGCTGTTCAGCTCGAGGCGGATCGTCCTGGCATCCGGTGCGGACAGTTCCTTGACGTGGGCGAGCAGCTTCTGGCCCATCCCGTCGCGGCTGCCCCAACGCTTCAGGGAAGCGATGCAATCCTCTGCCGTGACCGGCGCTCCGTCGTGCCAGGCGAGCCCGTCGCGCAGCTCGAAGGTGTAGACCAGGCGCGCCGCGTCGACGGTCCAGCGGCCGACCATCTGGGGTTGCGGCATCAGTCTGTCGTCGAGCCCGAACAGCGTGTCGTACACCATGTAGCCGTGCGTGCGGTTGATCTGCGACGGCGCCCAGATCGGGTCGAGGATTTTCAGGTCGGCATGCATGGCGGCCCTGATCGTCGACTGCGCGTGGGCCGAGAAGGCGATGAGGAGACCGGCGATCGCCGCGACAACGAAGCGAACTGTCATGATGCCTCCTCGACTATTCTCGCCGCAGGACCTTGCGCAGACGCAGGATAGGGCGCGCCCAGCAAGCGGTCGATGGCTGCGGCAAGAGCCGGAACCGTATCTCCGGCGAGGATCGAGATGTGGTCGCCCTGGACGGTTTCGACCGGAATGCTTCCGTCGACAAATCGACTCCAGCCCATGGCCGGTTCGCGCGCCGCGGCGATTTCCGAATCTCCGAGATCGCCCTGGCGCACGGTCGAGGCGCGAACGAGCGACAGGCGCATGCCCCGCGCCACCGTCGCGGCCGGCCGATAGTCGAGAAAGGCGCGGTACAGGACCATGCCGGTCCGATGGGCGCGCTGCAGCGAGCGGTCGTCTGCCTGGGCAGGCAGAAGGCCCGCTGCCCGCATGCGCTTCCCGGCAAACGCAAGCCGGCCGGGCTCGTCGAGCGCCAGCAGGTCGGCGAGCGAGAATGGCAGGGGTACGCCATGATGGCGGGCGCGCACGTCGGCCATGCGAAGCAGCCATTCGGCGTGGGCGCGGCCGGAATCGCCGGAGAGGATCGAGTTGCCGCCGACAGGCGCCGGCGTGTCGATGATGAGCAGGCGATCGGGCGCCGCGCCGCGTTCCGCGAGCTGGCGCGCCATCTCGTAAGCCACGATGCCACCGAAGGAATAGCCGCCGAGCAGACGCGGCGTCGGCAGGTTGCGCCGGGCAAGGGCGGCGAGGTTGGCGCGTGCGAGTTCCTCGACGGTGTCGATCGGAAGCTGGCCTTCCTCGAGTCCGGGCGCCTGGATTGCCCAGAACGGCCGGGTCCCCGGCATCACGCGCACCAGGTCGAGGAAAGCGCTGACGTCGCCGGCGATCGGATGGACGCAGACGAACGGTTCGCCGCGGCCGCTCCGGAGCGGGACGACGGCATCCCACACCGCGCCGGTGCCAAGGGCCAGGGCGAGCGCCTCGACGGTGCGATGCTCGATCAGGAGCGTGACCGGGACCGGCCGGTTCAAGCGGTCCGACAACCCGGCCGCCGCCGTCGCGAGGCCCAATGATGTAAGGCCGATGGCCAGCAGATCGTCGTCGATGCCGAGCGGCTGGCCGGCTGCCGCCGATACGATGTCGAGGGTAATCGCCTCGATCGCGCTGCGGGCGCGCAGGAGCGTGCCGTCGCGGGGCGCGACCGGTCGCGACGGGGCGCCGACGTTTGAAACAAGCGCCGGCGCCGGCAGGGCGAGGTCGCCGACCTTGCGATCGATGGCCGCCGGCAACGAAGTGAGCAGCGCGGCGAACTCGGCCATCATCGCATCGCCGTCGGCCTGTCCCGTGCCGTCCGGATCCGGGAGCACGAGCGAGAGGCTCAACCGCTCGCCCGGCACGACGACACAGGTGACGCTGTAGGCGGTCTTCAGCTCGCCGTGGATCGACTGGACCGCGAGCTCGCCGACACCGTTCCAGGCGCTCGTGCCCGACGGCATGTTCTCGACGACGAGCAGGGTGTCGAACAGCGCGTGCGCCCGGTCGTTCACGCCGGCAGCGTTGCCGACTTCGAGGAG
>VGCQ01000526.1 GCA_016870055.1 Alphaproteobacteria bacterium
TCTCCACCTCGCGCAGCTTGCCGATGATCTCTTCAGGCCCGTGCTTCTTGCCCATTGTTCGTCTCCTTCGGGGTCCAGTCTAAGTTAACTTTTGGACCGCTCTGAGGGGGGCAGATCAGTTGCGGTGGCTGGGCGGGTCGCAGTTTCACTGGTCGAGCGTTCGCCGGCCGATCGTGTGCGATCATCTTGTGCGCTCCTGCCAACCTTCAGAAACCCTCGATTTTTCCGGGACTTACGCACTTCTTCGCGGCTGCGGTAAGCTTGACACCCCATAGGGGGTCCTATATTTCTCGCGCGCCGTTGGGGACTTACGCGGGCGTAGTTCAGTTGGTTAGAACGCCGGCCTGTCACGCCGGAGGTCGCGGGTTCGAGTCCCGTCGCTCGCGCCAGCCCCAACGCTGGCAGCCCGCACTGACAATGCATGCCGGGCGCCGCGGAGAGCGAGGGGGTGGCGATGGAAGATCTTCTCAGGGAATACCTGCCGATCCTGATCTTCCTTGGCTTGGCCTTCGCACTGGTTTGCGCCATGCTCGGCGGCTCCTACCTCATCGCCCGGCAAAATCCCAACTCCGAGAAGCTGTCGCCCTTCGAATGCGGTTTTGCGCCGTTCGACGATGCGCGCGGCCAGTTCGACGTGCGGTTTTATCTGGTCGCCATCCTGTTCATCATCTTCGACCTCGAAGTGGCTTTCCTGTTCCCATGGGCCGTTGCCCTGGGTGATATCGGCCTGTTCGGCTTCTGGTCGATGATGCTGTTCCTCGGCGTGCTGACCGTGGGCTTCATCTACGAGTGGCGCAAGGGAGCCCTGGAATGGGAGTGACGACCTCGCCCAAGCCGAGCCCTGCCGCTGAAGCGGCGCTGTCACGCGCGCTCGGCGACCAGCTCGCCGACAAAGGCTTCGTGGTCGCTCAGCTCGACAAGCTGATCACCTGGGCGCGCACCGGCTCGATGTGGGGCCTGACTTTCGGACTGGCCTGCTGCGGCGTCGAGATGATCCATTGCTGGATGAGCCGCTACGACCTCGACCGGTTCGGCTTCGCGCCGATGCCGAGCCCGCGTTCGGCCGACGTAATGATCGTTGCCGGCACGCTCACCAACAAGATGGCCCCGGCGCTGCGCAAGGTCTACGACCAGATGGCCGAGCCGCGCTACGTGATCTCGATGGGCTCCTGCGCCAACGGCGGCGGCTACTATCACTATAGCTACTCGGTGGTCCGCGGCTGCGACCGCATCGTGCCGGTCGATGTCTACGTGCCGGGCTGTCCGCCGACGGCGGAGGCGCTGCTGTACGGCGTGCTGCAGCTGCAGAAGAAGGTCCGGCGAACCGGGACGATCATTCGATGAACGATCGTTCGATGGGTTGGGGGCGTTGATGCCCGAAGCGCTTTCGGAACTCGGCGAGCACATCAAACAAGCGACGGCCGGCGCCGTGGCGTCAGCGCATGTCCGGTTGGGCGAGCTGATGCTCGAGACCACGCCGGACAAGCTGATCGGTCTCCTCATCTTTCTGCGCGACGATCCGCGCTGCCTGTTCAAGCAACTCGTCGATGTCTGTGGCGTCGACTGGCCCGAGCGCGAGAAGCGCTTCGAGGTCGTCTACAATCTGCTGAGCGTGCGGAACAACCAACGCATCCGCGTCAAGCTCGCGACCGACGAAGCCACGCCGGTGCCGTCGGCGGCACCGGTATTCAGCGCCGCGGGCTGGTTCGAGCGCGAAATCTACGATCTCTACGGCGTGTGGTTCTCCGATCATCCCGACTTGCGGCGCATCCTCACGGACTACGGCTTCGAAGGTCATCCGCTGCGCAAGGATTTTCCGCTGACCGGCTTTGTCGAGTTGCGTTGGGACGATCTGCAGAAGCGTGTCGTCTACGAACCGGTGAAGCTCACCCAGGAGTTCCGACGCTTCGACTTCCTGAGCCCGTGGGAGGGCGCGCAGCATGCGCTGCCCGGCGACGAGAAGGCCCAGCAAGAGAAGGCGAAGGGCTAGCAGTCATGGCCGACGTCGAGATCAAGACACTGACCATGAATTTCGGGCCGCAACACCCGGCGGCCCACGGCGTGCTGCGCCTGGTCGTCGAGATGGACGGCGAGATCGTCGAACGCTGCGATCCCCATATCGGGCTGCTCCATCGCGGCACCGAGAAGCTGATCGAATACAAGAGCTACCTGCAGGCGGTGCCGTACTTCGACCGGCTCGACTACGTGTCGCCGATGAATCAGGAGCATGCCTACGCGCTTGCCGTCGAGAAGCTGCTCGGCATCGCCGTTCCCGAGCGCGGCCAGTACATCCGCGTGCTGTTCTCCGAGATCACCCGCATCCTCAACCATCTCCTGAACGTCACGACCTTTGCCATGGACGTCGGTGCTTTGACGCCACCGTTGTGGGGCTTCGAGCAGCGCGAGCTGTTGATGGAGTTCTACGAGGGCGTGAGCGGTGCGCGCATGCACTCGGCCTACTTCCGGCCGGGCGGCGTGCACCAGGACATGCCCGACGGCATGGGCGAGGCCATCGCGGCCTGGATCAAGCAGTTCTATCCCTTCCTCAAGGACATCGAGAAGCTGCTGAACGACAACCGCATCTTCCGCCAGCGCTCGGTCGATATCGGTGTCGTCGATCCGCAGCAGGCGCTCGACTGGGGCTTCAGCGGCCCGATGATCCGCGCTTCGGGACTGCCCTGGGACCTGCGCAAGTCGCAGCCTTACGACGTCTACGATCGCATGGACTTCGACATCCCGGTCGGCAAGACCGGCGACTGCTTTGC
>VGCQ01000527.1 GCA_016870055.1 Alphaproteobacteria bacterium
TAACAAGCTCGCCGAGCACGGCAAGACCTTGAAGAAGGGCATGATCGTCTCGACAGGCAGCATGGTCGCCTGCCAGTTCGTGCCGCCCGGCAGTACTGCGACCGGCCGCATCGAAGGTCTAGGCGAGGTTACGCTGAAGTACGAGCTGCCCCGGTAGTGGCGCCCGAGCGGGTCATAGGGCCCGCTCGGCGATTGCTGGCCTATCGGTTCCGAGGTGCCGCCGCGACTAAGCCGCGGCCGACCGCTTGGCGTCGATGCTCCACGGTCCGGGGCCGGCAAAGAAGATGTAGAGAAAGACGAAGCAGTAGAGGATCGAGAGATTGCCGCCATTGAGGATCGGGTAGAGCGCCCGACCGGAATGGCCGATGAAGTAGGCGAAGGCCATCAGCCCCGAACACACGAACGCGGTCCAGCGCGTGAAGAGACCGAGCGTGATCAGAATACCACCAACGATTTCGATGAGGCCCGCGAACCACACCAACTCGCCGGGCGCCAAAGCGCGCGAGAATGGCCCAGGAAACGCCAAATGCTTCACCAGCCCATGCTGCAAGAACAGCAGACCGGTCACGATGCGCAGCACGCTCAGGATCTTCGGCTGCCATGCGGTCAAGGTTTCGTTCAAGCCATTCATTCTGACTTCTCCTTTGGTTGCTCCCCTTAGGAACGGACCTGCCCAGAGCAGCCAATCTTGCGCGCGCTCCCCGTGCTGGGCACGCTCACTCGGGGCAGCATAGCATCGCTGCTCACTCCAAAACACATTCACATGATGTTGATATTGAATCGGATCGGCAGTCGGTTGGCCCACGAACGCCATTCGGCAGCCCGATCGCCTGTCCGCCAGCCGTACGGAAGGCGGCCCTAGCTTGTCATCACTGCGTCCGGCCGCAATTGTCGCCACGACAACCGCCGTACCGCGTCGCGGCCCAGCACCAAGGCGTCGTAATCGTCGGGAAAGAGCTGGGCAATCGCCGGATCCAGGGCGTTCAATCCACCGGCATAGGCGCCGAAGGCAGGCAGGATCAGGCGACGGCCGTCGGTCAGGAAACAGCGGCGGCGCATCCCGCGTCCCTGGACCGTGAGCGCGGCCACGGGATGGAAGTGACCTGAGACCTCGCCGTCGGCCGGACCGAAGCGCGCCTCGTGGCGGAAGACCAGCGGTCCATCGGCAATCTCCTCGGCGACCTCGCCCCAGCCGACAGGCGGCGGCGTCGGATCGTGGTTGCCTGCGATCCAAACGAAGCGAGCGCGCGCCGTCAGAATCTCGATCGTGCGACGCTCGACTTCGGGCAAGCGCTCGACTGCTGCACGATCGTGGAACGAGTCGCCCAGGCAAATCACGGTCGCAGGCCGCAAAGCCGCGATCAGCCTTGCCAAGCCGGTGAGTGTCTGGCGCGTGTCGTGCCGCGGCAGGAGCTTGCGGGCGATTGCGGCATAGGACGAACCCTTTTCCAGGTGCAGATCGGCAACCGCCAGCAACCGCCGCGCCGGCCAGTACAAGGCGCCAGCCGGCAGTGCCTGCAGCGCCTCGCCGGCGCACTCGAAAACGAAAGGAGTCATGCCGAGATCGCCGCAAACTTGCCGATCAAAAGTGGATCGAACGGCCGCCGCCGGAATACCGCCACGATGTCATGCGAGCTCATGTCTGAACGATTGACCCGGCGACAGGCCATGCGCAAGGTGGAGCGATGCGTCATCTGGTGGGTATCGTCCTTGCGGCCGCCGCACTTGCGCCAGCTACGGCGTCGGCGCAGTTGCAGCCGCATCGCGCCGAGTACGCGCTCCGCCTGGGCGCCGCGATGAATGCGCCCCGGATCGGCACGGCGATCAGCGACCTCGCGCAAGACTGCGGCGGATGGCGACTGAAGCGCGACATCAAGACCGAGATCGCGCTCACCGCCTCGTGGAAACTCAGACTCGCGTCCAAGCTCGACGGCGAGGAGTCGCGCAGTGGCAATGCCTTTCGCTACAGCACGGTGCAGATCCAGAATGGCACCGAGCGCGAGACCAAGGGCCGAGTCCAGCGCGAACGCGGTGAAGTCCGCGCCGAGATCCTGGCGGCCGGCAGGCCGCCCAACCAAGTCATCCTCCCGCCACCCACCCTGATGCCGGTTGCCGCGATCGATCATCTGGTCGGCCGACTGCAGGCCAAAGCAGTTTCTTTCCCCGCCCTGATGTTCGATGCGGAAGTGCTGGGCGATGCTTTCCTGATCGAGGTCACCGAGCAGGAGCGCCACCAACTGCGCTCCGCCCGCCCGGCCGACAAGCCCGTCGTCACACCCGCGGCCAACTCGTGGCCGGTCTTCATGACTTTCACGGGCGGACGCCAGCAAGATCAACGACCGCTCTTCACGGTCGGTGCTTTGGTATTCGACAATGGCGTGCTCGATCGGCTCACGATCGACACCGGCCTCGTCACTGTCACGGCCGATCTGCAGGCCCTCGAACTGCGGCCATCCCCGTCCTGCCCAAAATCGTAGTAGCATCCGACTGTCGGGGACGACCGTATCTGGGACATGTCTGTGTCCTTGGTCTGGCTTCGCAACGATTTGCGGCTCTGCGACAACCCGGCGCTCGTTTCGGCCGTTCAAGCAGGCCGGCCCATGGTCCCCGTTTACCTCCTGGATGAGGAGACGCCCGGCATACGCCCGCGAGGCGCGGCGGCGCGTTGGTGGCTGCATCACAGTTTGCGGTCGCTCGAGGATGCGCTCCGCGCGTTCGACTCACGGCTGATCCTGCGCCGCGGA
>VGCQ01000528.1 GCA_016870055.1 Alphaproteobacteria bacterium
TCCCGGAAACGCTTGGCGCGCGGCCAGCCTTTTTCGGGCATGCGGCCGGCCTGGGCGCGCTCGCCGCGCCAGAACTTCAGCTCGGCGGCGGCAATGACCCGGCTCGCCCAAGCCAGGCCCTCGGCCAGCTTGAAGGCCTGCGCGTCGGACAGCCGGTCGGCCTTGGATTTCTGCAACAGCACGCCGCGGCCACGGCCCATCTCGGGCACCTGCTCGAGCGGAAAGATCAGGAGCTTGCGGCCCTCGCTCAGGGCGGCCACCGAATCGGCGCCCTCGGGCACGACGGCGAAGGCCTGCGCCTTCTCGGCGTCGGCGAGGTTCAGCACCTGCTTGCCGTTCTTGGTCTGCGCCACGACCTCGTCCTCGGGCACCACGAAGCCGCGGCCGGCGTCGGAGGCGACCAGGAACTTGCGGCCGCCCTTCAACACCTCGATGGTGACGATGTCCTGCTCGTTCAGAAGCTCGATCATCAGCCGGATCGGCTCGCCGTGGCCGCGCGCGCTCGGCAGCCGATCGCAGCCCAGCGTGTAGAAGCGGCCGTTGGTGCCGAACACCAGGAGCTTGTCGATCGACTGGGCGTGCACGGCAAAGCGCGGCCCGTCGCCTTCCTTGTATTTCAGCTCGGCGGCGGCCTTGTCGTCGAGATGGCCCTTGGCGGCGCGGATCCAGCCCTTGTCCGAGCACACCACGGTGATCGGCTCGCGCTCGACGAAATCCTCGACCGCATGCGCGACCTCGGCCGGCGCGTCGGCAAGCTCGGTGCGGCGGCGACCGATCGCGGTCTTCTGGCCGAAGCGCCGCTTGGTCTCCTGCACCTCGTCGGCGATGCGGCCCCATTGCAGCTTGTCGTCCTTCAGCAGCGCCTTGAGATCCTTGCGCTCGGCCGAGAGCTTCTTGTGCTCACCCTTGATCTCGAACTCCTCCAGCCGGCGCAGCGCGCGCAGCCGCATGTTGAGGATCGCTTCGGCTTGCAGGTCGCTCAGCTTGAAGGCCTTGATCATCTTGGGCTTGGGCTCGTCCTCCTCGCGGATGATCTTGATCAGCTTGTCGAGGTTGAGATAGGCGATCAGATAACCGTCGAGGATCTCCAGTCGCCGCTCGATCTCGGCCAGCCGGAAGGTCGAGCGCCGCAGCAGCACCTCGCGGCGATGATCGAGGAAGGCCTGCAGCGCGTCGCGCAGGTTCATGACCCGGGGCGTGTTGTCCCTGTCCAACACGTTGAGGTTCAGCGGGAAGCGGATCTCGAGGTCGGTCTGCTTGAACAGCTGCTCCATCAGGAGCTCGGCCGGCACCTGGCCGGTCCGGGGCTCGAGCACGATCCGCACGTCGTCGGCCGATTCGTCGTGCACGTCCTCCAGGATCGGCAGCTTCTTAGCGTTGATGATCTCGGCGATGCGCTCGATCAGCTTGCCCTTCTGCACCTGGTAGGGGATCTCGGTGACGACGATGCGGTACTGGCCGCGCGGCAGCTCCTCCTTCTGCCACTTGGCGCGCAGCCGGAAGGCGCCGCGGCCGGTCTTGTAGGCCTCGACGATCGAGGCGCGCGGCTCGACCAGCATGCCGCCGGTCGGGAAGTCCGGGCCCTTCACCAGGTCGACCAGGGTGTCGACCCGGGCGTTGGGCGTCTTGATCAGATGCAGCAGCGCATCGCACAGCTCGCCGGCATTGTGCGGCGGGATCGAGGTCGCCATGCCGACGGCGATGCCGGCGGCGCCGTTGGCGAGCAGGTTGGGGAAGCCGCCCGGCAGCACGACCGGCTCCTCGGTCGAGCCGTCGTAGTTCGGCCGGAAGTCGACGGCGTTCTCGTCGATGCCGGCCAGCAGCGCTTCGGCGACCTCGGTCAACCGCGCCTCGGTGTAGCGCATGGCCGCCGGGTTATCGCCGTCGATGTTGCCGAAATTGCCCTGGCCTTCGATCAGGGGATAGCGCGCGGCGAAATCCTGGGCGAGCCGCACCAGGGCGTCGTAGATCGACTGGTCGCCGTGCGGATGGTACTGGCCGATCACGTCGCCGACCACGCGCGCGCTCTTCTTGAACGGGCTGTTGGGATCGAGCCGCAACTGGCGCATGGCGTAGAGCAGCCGGCGATGCACCGGCTTCAGCCCGTCGCGCACGTCGGGCAGCGAGCGCGCCATGATGGTCGACAGCGCATAGGACAGGTAGCGCTCGGAGAGCGCCTGTCCAAAGGCCACCGGCTTCACTGCCGCCAGCGGAACGACGTTACTGCGCTTGGCCATCGACCGGGACTGAGGGGTATCGACCGCGATTCATGCCGCAGCCTCTTTGTTCTAACGTTGCAGGGTTTCCATAAATCTCGCCCGCGCCGCAGGCAAGGGCTTGTTGTGCGACCAGAAGACGTGGCGCTCGAGGAAGTAGCCGGTGAGGTCGAGGCCCTGACGCAGCGCCTCGGTGTCGGCCGGCAGGCCGCCTGTGGACAGGAAAGCGGGCAGCGCCAGAAGCTTGTCCTTGTAGGGCTCGGCCGCTTCGCGGCTGACGGCGCGGCCGGTCTTGGGCGAGACGTAGGCGAGGTCCTCGGTCGCGCCGGTCGCGGCACAGCGACCGAGGTCGAGGCCGAAGCCCAGCTCCTGCAGGAGCCCCAGCTCCAGCCGGACATAAAGCACGGGCCAGCCTTCGTGGCCGAGCGCGCTCAGGAAGGCGGAGAAGCCGTCGAACATGGCGGGATGCGGCTCGCGCTCGGGCAGCGCGGCATCGACCACGGCGCACGCCGCCGCCAGCCCGGCC
>VGCQ01000529.1 GCA_016870055.1 Alphaproteobacteria bacterium
CGTAGATCATGCGCAGATGAGTGACGTCGGAAAGGGCATAGGTGATCTGCCGCTCGCTGAGCGGTCGACGGCTCCAGTCGGTGAAGCGGCTCGACTTGTCGATCTTGGCCTTGGCGAGCTTGCTGGCGAGTGATTCGTAGGACGCCGCCTCGCCATGGCCGCATACCATCGCCGCGACCTGGGTGTCGAACAACGGCTGCGGCACCCGGTTCATGCGCAGATAGAAGATCTCGATGTCCTGCCGGGCGGCATGGAAGACCTTCAGGACCTTCGAATTGGCCATCAACTCGTCGAGCGGACCGAGGTCGATGCCCTCGGCCAAGGCATCGATCGCGGCGGCATCGTCGGGGCCGGCGACCTGCGCCAGGCAGAGCTTGGGCCAATAGGTCCGCTCTCGCATGAACTCGGTATCGACGGTGATGAATTCGGCGTTGGCCAATGGCCGGCAGAAGGCCGCCAACTGCTCGGTCGTCGTGATCAGCTTCATTGGAGGCGATCTATAGCGGGCGCGGCTGCCGTCGGCAAAGGCGACGCCGGAGAGTGCCGCCGGCAAGCCCATCTGCTTGACTTGCCGACACAATCCGTGCCTTTTGCCGGCCCGTCGACCCCGGAAAATATGCGATGTCTTCCGTCTACCGAACCCATACCTGTGGCCAATTGAGGCCCGAGCATGTCGGCCAGCAGGCCCGCTTGTCGGGCTGGGTGCAGCGCAAGCGCGATCACGGCAATTTGCTGTTCATCGACCTGCGCGACCACTACGGCGTGACGCAGGTGGTGGTCGACATCTCCAGCCCCGTCTTCAAGACCGCCGAGGCGGTCCGCAGCGAAAGCGTGATCACCGTGACCGGCAAGGTGGTCGCCCGGGAACCTGCCACAGTGAACCCGAGACTGGCGACCGGCCAGGTCGAGCTCGACGCGGTCGAAATGGTCGTCCAGTCGATGGCCGACACTCTGCCCATCCCGGTCCATGTCGAGAACGACACGACGCCCGAGGAGCTGCGGTTGAAGTACCGCGTTCTCGATCTGCGCAAGGACAAGCTGCATCGCAACATCGTGCTGCGCAGCCAGGTCATCGCGAGCCTGCGTCGCCGCATGATCGAGCAGGGCTTCACCGAGTTCCAGACGCCGATCCTGACGGCGGACAGCCCCGAAGGGGCGCGCTCTTATGTCGTGCCCAGCCGCCTGCACCCCGGCAAGTTCTATGCCCTGCCGCAGGCGCCGCAGATGTTCAAGCAGCTGCTGATGGTGTCGGGGTTCGATCGCTACTTCCAGATCGCGCCTTGCTTCCGCGACGAAGACGCGCGGGCCGACCGGGCACCGGGCGAGTTCTATCAGCTCGATTTCGAGATGAGCTTCGTGACCCAGGAGGACGTGTTCGCGGCGATCGAGCCGGTACTGGGTGGCGTGTTCGAGGAGTTTGCGTCGTTCGACCGCGACAAGGCCCGTAAGGTGACGTCGCGACCGTTCCCGCGTATTCCCTTCGCCGAAGCGTTGCTGACCTACGGCACCGACAAGCCGGACCTGCGCAACCCGCTGCGCATCGTCGACGTCGGTGAGGTCTTTGCCGGTTCCGATTTCAAGGTTTTCGCCGGCATCGTGGCCTCGGGCGGCGTCGTCCGGGCGCTGCGTGCCCCGGACGCCGCAAGCCAGCCGCGTAGTTTCTTCGACAAGTTGAACTCCTGGGCCCAGGCCGAGGGCAAGCCGGGTCTGGGTTACATCGTGCTCGAAGGCGGGGCAGGGAAGGGCCCGATCGCCAAGTTCGTCACCGACCAGCGATTGCAGAAACTGAAGACGCTGACCGGCGCCGCGGACGGAGATGCCGTGTTCTTCGTCGCCGATAAGGCCGAGGCTGCCTGGAAATTCGCCGGCCAGGTTCGCACCAAGCTCGGCCAGGAGCTGGGGCTGATCGCCGACGATGCCTTCGAGTTTTGTTGGATCGTCGACTTCCCGATGTTCGAGCACGACGAGACCGCCAAGAAGATCGACTTCAGCCACAACCCGTTCTCTATGCCGCAGGGCGGGCTCGAGGCGCTCGAAACGCAGGATCCGCTCAGCATCAAGGCCTGGCAGTACGATATCGTCTGTAACGGCATCGAGCTGTGCTCGGGCGCCATCCGCAATCATCGGCCCGACATCATGTTCAAGGCGTTCGGTATCGCCGGCTACAGCCGCGACGAGGTCGAACGCCGGTTCGGCGGCATGCTCAATGCCTTCCGCTACGGCGCGCCGCCGCACGGTGGCGCTGCGCCGGGCGTCGACCGCATCGTCATGCTGCTGGCCGACGAGCCCAACATTCGCGAAGTCATCGCCTTCCCCATGAACCAGCAGGCGGTCGACCTGATGATGGACGCGCCGACCGAATTGCCGTTGGAGAAGCTCCGCGAATTGCACATCGGCTTGCGGTTGCCGCCAAAGAAAGAGTAGGCGGGACTTCACGTGCCACCCCTTGCGCTGTCGTCAGGGAGGAACGACCAGGAATCGTGTGAGAAGCGATTTGCGAAGAGACAGAAAATACCTCATATTCAATAGGATATTTAACTAATCTAAAGTTATCTATGAATTTCGTGCTGCCCCGACTTACAGCCCTCCTGCCCGTCGTCGGGATTGCTCTGCTGACCGGCGCTTGCGGGGCGCCTCTGGCGGTCACCGGAGCAAGCTACGCGGCCGACGGCGCCTTCCTGGTGGCCAGC
>VGCQ01000530.1 GCA_016870055.1 Alphaproteobacteria bacterium
CCGAATCGATCGGCATGATGCTGCCGCACGGCGCCTCGCATCCCGCCGACTACGATGCCAAGAGCGACATCCACGCCGATGTACGCTCCCAGGCCAGTGCCTCGGTCGAGGCGCTGTTTCGCCTGATCGAGCGCGGCATCCGTCCGCGCGACATCATGACCGAACGCGCCTTCGAGAACGCCATCACGACCGTCTACGCCATGGGCGGCTCGACCAACATGTATCTCCACCTGCTGGCGATCGCCCGCGAAGCTCAGGTGCCGATCTCCATCGAGCGCATCCAGGCGGTCGGCGAGAAGGTGCCACTGCTCGCCAATCTGCAGCCGCATGGGCCCTACGCCATGACCAGCCTGCACGCGCTGGGTGGCGTGCCGTTGGTCATGAAGGAGTTGCTGCGGGCCGGCTTCCTGCATGGCGACGTGCTCACGGTGAGCGGCAAGTCCCTCGCCGAGAATCTCGAGAGCGTGCCGACGCTCGACCAGCTCGGCGCGCAGGACATCGTGCGGCCGGTCGGCCGGCCGCTCGCCCAACCCAACAACCACATCAGCGTCCTCAAGGGTAACCTGGCGCCGGAAAGCTGCGTGCTGAAGCTCTCGGGCAAGACCTTGGACAAGGGCACTTTCCGTGGCACCGCGCGCGTCTTCGACTCGGAGGCCGCCGCCATGGCCGCGATCCGCGCCGGTGAGATCGTAAAGGGCAACGTCTTGGTGGTGCGCAATGTCGGACCGGTCGGCGGTCCCGGCATGCCGGAGATGGTGATGCTCACCATTCAGCTACAAGGCCGGGGGCTCGGCGAGGATGTGGCGTTGATCACCGACGGTCGCTTCTCCGGCGTCAGCCACGGCATCCTGATCGGCCACATCTCGCCCGAGGCAGCGCGCGGTGGGCCGATCGCCGCGGTCAGGGACGGCGATGCGATCGTGATCGATCCGCGGGCCCGAACGCTCAACCTCGACGTGCCCGATGGCGAGATCGGGCGGCGCCTTGCCGGCTGGCAGGCACCCGACCCGGCGCGTCTGGCGCCGGGCTCAGTGCATGGCAAGTACGTGCGCCTGGTGTCGTCGGCGCACTATGGCTGTGTGGTGTGATCTGGTGACTACGATGACGACCGCCGCCGCGCGCTTCGCCGCGCACGCCCTCGATACCGGCTTCGCCGACTTGCCGGCCGCTGCCGTCGAGCGCACCAAGATCTTCGTGCTCGACAGTCTGGGCGTGGGCATTGCCGGCTCCTCGGTCGAAGGTGGCGCGGACCTGTTGCGCGTTGCCGCCGGTTGGGGGTCCTCTGGCGCCGGCGTTCCGGTGTGGGGTCGTGGCCTGCGGCTTGCGGCGCCGGCTGCCGTCTTCATGAACGCTTGGCAGATGCACAATCAGGAGTACGACGGCCTGCATGAAGGCGCCGTCGTGCATGCCATGGCAAGCGTCCTGCCCGCCGCATTGGCTGCTGCCGAGTTGGCCGGGGGCGCGAGCGGCCGCGCGCTGATCACGGCGGTCGCGGTCGGCGTCGATGTCGCTGCCAGCCTCGGTCTCGCCTCGAAGTCGGGCTTTCGTTTCTTCCGGCCCGGCACCGCCGGCGGCTTCGGCGCCACCGCGGCGGCGGGCCGCCTGCTCGGTCTCGACAGGGTGGCGTTGCAGCGCGCCTTCGCCTGGCAGCTCGCGCAGGTGAGCGGCACCATGCAGGCCCATACCGAGGGCAGCCCGATCCTGCCGGCGCAAGTGGCCTTCAACGCCCGCGCTGCTCTGCAATCCTGCGAGTTGGCGAAGTTGCCCTTCGCCGCGGCGGAAAGCGTGTTTGAAGGCGCCTTCGGCTACTTTGCCCTGTTCGAGGGTGACTTCGCGCTCGAGCCGGTGTTGCAGAGCTTGGGCCGGTCGTGGCGCATCGCCGAGTTCAGCCACAAGCCCTTCCCCGCCGGTCGCGCCACCCATGGCGGCATCGAGGGCGTCATGGAGTTGCAACGACGCCACGGCTTCGCCGCCGCCGATGTCGCCACGGTCGAGGTCGCCGCTCCGCCGCTGATCGTGCGTCTGGTCGGCCGCCCACCGCGGCCCGACAAGGGTGCGAGCTACGCGCGACTGTGTCTCGCCTACGCCGTGGCCCGCGTGCTGTTGACCGGCGCGATCGATCTTGCCGATTTCCGCGGGCCAGTGCTGACCGATCCTTCGACCCACGACCTCGCGCGCCGTGTCCGTCTGGTCGACGACGGCAACCCCGATCCTAACGCGCTCGCTCCGCAGCGCGTGACGGTACGGCTGAAGGACGGTCGACAGCTCGATTGGTCGTGCGTGACCATGCTCGCCCATCCGACGCGGCCGCTCAGCCGCGATCAGCATGTCACGAAGTTCCGGCGCTGCCTCGAGTTTGCCGCGGCGCCGCTGCCGGCGGACACCGCCGCACGGCTGGTCGAGACGGTTGACCACCTCGAACGGGTCGACGACGCCCGTACGCTTGCCGCCTTGGCGGGCCTGCTGTAGGGCGAGCCATTGGGGCGGGTTGGGAATTCGATGATCGTCGACGTTGCCTTGGCACTGCTGGTAGTTGCATTGGCCGGCGTGTCGTGTCTTGCCGCCTGGCCGGAGCGGCGCGGCCGGCCGTTGCGGCGCTGGCGCCCGTTCGCACTGCCGCTGCCGATCGCCGCGTCGGCGGTCGTCCTGCTGCTCGTTCCGCCGTCCAACGATCTG
>VGCQ01000531.1 GCA_016870055.1 Alphaproteobacteria bacterium
TCGATGACATCGCCCAACGCCGCGGCATCGACGCGGCCAACATCAACAATGTCTGGAAGGCTCTGGCCCGCCACCCTGCGGTCATGGAGCAGTTCGCGGCCGAGATGAAAGCCGCCTTCGCGCCGGGCAAGCTCGATCCGATGACCAAGGAGCTGATCTATCTTGCAGTCAGCGTCGCCAACCAGTGCGACTATTGCATCGCCTCGCATGGCGCCATGGCACGGGCCAAGGGCATGACCGAGGAGATGCACGAGGAGTTCATGGCCGTCGTGTTGGCGGCCCAGAAAGGCAATAAGATCGCCATGGCCTATCGCGTGCCGGTCGATGCCGCGTTCGAGGAGATGTGATCGTGGATGCGGTGAAGTCGCCGACTTGGGATGCCAACCTCTACCTGAAGTTCGCCGATCACCGTCTGCGACCGGCGCTCGATCTCATGGGCCGGCTCGATCCCGCCAACGGCGCGCGCGCCGGCCATGCGATCTATGATCTGGGCTGCGGTGCCGGCAACATCACACGCATTCTCGCCGAGCGGTTCGCGCAAAGCCCGATCGTCGGCATCGACTCCTCGGAGGAGATGCTCGCCAAGGCGCGCAGCCAGACGGTCGATAAGCGCGTTACCTTCGCCAGGGGCGACCTCGCGCGGTTCACGCCCGAGGTGCCACCGGCGATCCTCTACAGCAACGCCGCCTATCACTGGCTGGAAGGCCACATCGACCTGTTTCCCGGCCTGCTGAGCCTGCTGCCATCGGGCGGCCAGCTCGCGATCCAGATGCCGCGCAACCACGAAGCGCCATCGCACGCCCTGATGCGCAAGGCCGCCGATGCCGGTCCATGGAAAGCCAAGCTCGACCGCGTGCGCGGTATTGCGCCGGTCGCCGAGCCGGGCCGCTACTACGATGTGCTGAAGCCGCTTTGCTCGGCTCTCGAGATTTGGGAGTCGGTCTATCAGCAGCCGCTGACCGGTAAGGATCCGGTGGCTCAATACACCGCCGGTACTGGCTTGCGGCCGTTTCTCGAAGCGCTCGACGAGGCAGAACGAAAAGGCTTCTACGACACCTACACCGGGATGGTTGCCGAAGCCTATCCGACGCGCCCCGACGGCATCACGCTCTTTCCCTTCCGCCGCCTGTTCATCGTGGCGCGCCGCGCATGACCTTGCGCCGCCTCCTGGTCACGACCGCGGCGCTGCTGGGCTTTGTCCCGGCCGCTGTCGCGGCGCCCAAGACCATGGTCGCGGCAGCGAATCCCATGGCGGTCGAGGCCGGATTGGACGTGCTGCGCCGCGGCGGCTCGGCGGTCGATGCCGCCATTGCCGTCCAGATGGTGCTGGGAGTCGTCGAACCTCAAGCGTCGGGCTTGGGCGGCGGCGGCTTTCTGTTGCATTACGATGGCGCCAGTCGCGCCATCGCCGTCTACGACGGCCGTGAGACGGCGCCCGCCGGCGCCACGTCCCGGCTTTTCCTGGACAGCGACGGTAAGCCGATCGGCCAGGCCGATGCCGTCCGATCGGGACGGTCGGTCGGCGTGCCCGGTGTCCTGGCGATGCTCGAGCTTGCTCATAGGGAGCACGGCAAGCTTCCTTGGGCCGAGCTGTTCACCTCGGCGATCGGGCTTGCTCGCGATGGCTTCGCCGCGCCGCCGCGCCTGGCGGGTGCCTTGGCGCGCATGCCCTGGCTGCGCGACGATGTGGCCTTGCGGGCGATCTACTACAACGACGACGGCTCGCCCAAGAAGCTCGGCGAGCGCATCATCAATGCAGCACTTGCCGATACGATGCGGCTGCTCGCTACGCAGGGCGCACGGGCCCTTTACGACGGCCCGATCGCCGACGACATGGTCGACCGCGTGCGCGGCCATATCCGGCCGGGAGCGCTCGCCTCGTCCGACCTGGCCGGCTACCGGCCGGTCAAGCGCGAGCCGGTGTGCGGCCCCTATCGCGTGTGGATCGTCTGCGGCATGCCGCCACCGTCGTCCGGCGGCATCGCGGTCTTGCAGATCCTCGGCCTGCTCGAACCGTTCGAGCTGTGGCGGGACAAACCGGACGACCTGCGCTCGCTGCACCTCATCGCCCAGGCGAGCCGGCTCGCCTTCGCCGACCGCAACCGCTACGTTGCCGATCCGGCGTTCGTCGACGTGCCGGTGGCCGGCCTGCTGTCGCCGACCTATCTCGCGGAGCGTCGCAAGCTGATGTCGCCCGATCGCAGCATGGGCGAGGTCGCGCCCGGCGTGCCGCCGGGCTATGTCGAGCGCGGCACCAGCCACATGAGCATCGTCGATCGCTGGGGCAGTGCCGTCGCCTTCACCACGACCATCGAGGGTCCGTTCGGCGCGGGCATCATGATGCGCGGCTTCTTGCTCAACAACGAACTCACGGACTTCTCGGCGCGGCCCGAGATCGACGGCAAGCCGGTCGCCAACCGCGTCGAGCCCGGCAAGCGGCCGCGCTCGTCGATGTCGCCGACCTTCATCCTGGACCGCGACCGCAAGCTCGTTGCCGCATTGGGCTCGGCCGGCGGCGCGCGCATCATCGGCGACGCGCTGCAGACCATCATTGGCCTGCTCGACTGGAACCTCACCATGCAGCAGGCGATCGCCCAGCCGCGGCTGATCGAGCTCAACGGCACGACGGAACTCGAGGAGGGCACGGCAATAGCGGCGCGAGCCGA
>VGCQ01000532.1 GCA_016870055.1 Alphaproteobacteria bacterium
TCGAGGCGAGCCCGTCGACCACGCGAACGATCAGCCGGGCCGACATCGTGATCGCGAACGGCGCCGCATCCGACCTCTGGATGCTCCGGCTGCTGGCCGCATCGCCCAATCCAACCCGTACCGTGATGGTCGTAGCCGATCTGGTGGGGGCCAAGGCCGGGGGGAATCCGCATCTCTGGTACGACCCGTCGACGATGCCGGCGCTGGCCAGTGCCTGGAGCGGCCTGGTGCTCGCCTTCTACACGGACTGGCCAGCAAGCTTCTGGATCACCGTCGTCGCCGCGTCCGGCTACCTGTTCGCCTGGCTGTTGCGGACGATGCGGTCCGCCGCGCGGGAGGCCGCCGATGCTCGCTAGAAGCGACGCGCGAGACCTTGCCGCGGATCGCGTGACGGAGGGTGCGCGGTCCTCGTGCCTCGATCGCATCGCCCAGCCGAATGTCGCACTGGCGATCTGGCGGCGACCGGCTCCGCGCGGCCTGGCTGCTTGGCTCGACGCGCTGCCGGCCGATCGCCTGCCCGATGGCCGATTCGTCGCGGAGGCAGCCGATGTGGCGCGCAGCGTGGAAGGCTTGTGCGTAGTGGCAGGCATGCCGGATGGCACCTTTCGGCGACGACTGGCCGCCGACGTCGCGTCGCTGGCCACGCTCTACGGCCGCTTCGCTCGTCGCGCGCGCCTGCAGATCCGCCTCGAAGCGATCGACCACGACTCGTGCCGTCGCTTCCACCGCGACCACGTCGGCCTGCGCCTCAACGTCACCTATCGAGGGCCGGCTACACAGTGGCCGGCGCTCGGCGATGAAGCGCGAGCGCTGCGCACCCAGCGGCGCTACCGCGGCCCCCTGAACGAGCTGCCGCGCTTCGCCGTGGGACTGTTCAAGGGCGTACCACTGATCGGCGAGCGCGCCATCGTGCACCGCTCGCCGCCGGTCGCCGGCCGCGGCATCACCCGCCTCTTCCTGTGCATCGATGAGGAGAACGACGATGGATAGACTGCCCGTGACCGTTCTGTCGGGCTACCTGGGCGCCGGCAAGACGACGCTGCTCAATCACGTGCTGAACAATCGCGAAGGCCGCAAGGTCGCGGTGATCGTCAACGACATGAGCGAGGTCAACATCGACGCCGCCCTGGTGCGACAGGGCGGCGCCGAGCTCAGCCGCAGCGAGGAGAAGCTTGTCGAGATGTCGAACGGCTGCATCTGCTGCACCCTGCGCGAAGATCTCCTGAAGGAGGTGGAGCGCCTCGCCGGCGAGCGCCGCTTCGACTACCTGCTGATCGAATCGACCGGCATCTCCGAGCCGATGCCCGTGGCGGCCACCTTCGAGTTTGAGGACGAGCACGGCAAGAGCCTGGCCAAGGTCGCCCGCCTCGACACGATGGTGACGGTGGTCGACGCCAAGGCTTTCCTGGAGGACTACAGCTCGGCCGACTGGCTGCGCGACCGCGGGCAGACCGCCCAGCCCGACGACCCGCGCACGGTGGTCGACCTGTTGGTCGAGCAGGTGGAGTTCGCCGACGTGATCGTGGTCAACAAGGCCGATCTGGTGTCGCCGGGCGATCTCGGATTCTTGACGACCATGCTGCGCCGTCTCAACGCCAAGGCCCGCATCGTCGGCAGCGAGCATGGGCGCGTGCCGCTCGACTCGATTCTCGATACCGGACTGTTCTCCTACGAGAAGGCCAGCCAGTCGGCGGGCTGGCTGCAGGAGATGCGCGGCATCCACACGCCGGAGACCGAAACCTACGGCTTCTGGAGCTTCGTCTACAAGGCGCGCCGGCCGTTCCATCCGACTCGGCTCTATGCCCTACTGAACGGTCGATGGGACGGCGTGATCCGGTCCAAGGGGTTCTTCTGGCTGGCCTCGCGCATGAACCTCGCCGGATCGGTCTCGCAGGCCGGCGGCATGCTGCGGCACGAGGCGGCCGGTGCCTGGTGGGCCGCGGTGAAGCGCGAGGAATGGCCACAGGACGCCACATGGCGCGCCACCATCCGCAATTCCTTCAAGAGCCCCTACGGCGACCGCCGTCAGGAGATCGTGTTCATTGGGACGAAGGGGATGGACAAGAAAGAGCTGACCGCACGCCTCGACTCTTGCTTGTTGAACGATGCAGAGATGGCGATGGGCCCGCCAATGTGGGCACGCCTGCCCGACCCCTTCCCGGCCTGGAAGCTCGCCGGCGAGGCGTGACCGAACGGCCCGTCATTCAGTCAGTCGATAGCGGATTCTGACCGTCCGTGTCACCTCGGCGCCAGGTGCGGGCAGCGTTGCACCGCGCAGCATGGTGACCGCGGCGGTGTCCAAAGACGGCGAGCCGCTGGAATCGACCAGAGTGACGTCGGTGACCAGACCGTTGGCGGCCGCCGTGAATCGAACGTGCACGACACCCTCTTCGCCCCGGCGGCGAGCGTCGTGGGGATAGCGGCGATTGGCCTGCAGCCAACCGGCCAGCCGTGCATTCCAGTCAGGCGCCAATAGGCTCTCGACGGATGGCGCGATAGCGGCGCCAGCCGGTCCAACCTGTGGTGTGCTCGCGGGCGCGGCGGTCGACGGCGCAGCGGCAGGCCGTTCGGTGATCGCAGCCCGCGGGGCCGGCGCTTGACGCTGCGCTGGGGCCACGATGCGCGGCGGAGGCTTGGGGGGCTCCGGCGGCAGCGCCTGGGGC
>VGCQ01000533.1 GCA_016870055.1 Alphaproteobacteria bacterium
AGGCGCTCGCCCCACCGCCGGCGCCCTTGGCGGAGATCGTCGCCGCCTGCCGCGACCATCGCGCGATCATCGAGGCGCTGGCCGCCGCGCTCGCCGACGAGCCGCCCTTGTTCGCCCGCGACGGCGGCTTCGTGCGTGCGGGCTATCGCGCCGAACTCGACGAGCAGCGCACCTTGCGCGACGACAGCCGCAAGACGGTGGCGGCGCTGGAAGCCAAGTACCGCACCGCCACCGGCGTGCCGTCGCTGAAGGTCCGGCACAACAACATGATCGGCTACCACATCGAGGTGACGGCGACGCACGAGGGCAAGCTCGATCTCGCCGCACTCGGTTTCACGCGCCGCCAGTCGATGGCCAACGCTACGCGCTTCAGCACCGCCGAGCTCGCCGACCTCGAGACCCGCATCGGCCGCGCCGCCGACCGCGCGCTCGCCGTCGAGCTGGCGATCTTCGAGGAGCTGGTGGCGGCCGTCATGGCGGTCTCGTCCGCGGTCGCCGCGGCCGGCCGCGCGCTCGCCACCCTCGATGTCGCGGCGGCATTGGCCGAGCTTGCGGCGTCGCAGAACTACGTGCGGCCGGCGCTCGCCGACGAACCGGCCTTCGCGATCGAGGGCGGCCGCCATCCCGTGGTCGAGGCGGCGCTGCTGCGCCAGGGCGGTGCCGCCTTCGTGCCCAACGACTGCGATCTCGGGCCGGAGCGGCGGCTGTGGCTGCTGACCGGGCCCAACATGGCGGGCAAGTCGACCTTCCTGCGCCAGAACGCGTTGATCGCCGTGCTGGCCCAGGCTGGTTCGTTCGTCCCGGCCAAGGCTGCGGCGATCGGGATCGTCGACCGCCTGTTCAGCCGCGTCGGTGCGGCCGACGATCTGGCGCGCGGCCGCTCGACCTTCATGGTCGAGATGGTCGAGACCGCGGCGATCCTCAACCAGGCGACGGCGAGAAGCCTCGTCATCCTCGACGAGATCGGCCGCGGCACCGCGACGTTCGACGGTCTGTCGATCGCCTGGGCGACGCTCGAGCATCTGCACGACGTCAATCGCTGCCGTGCCCTGTTCGCCACGCATTTCCACGAGCTCGGTGCGCTCAAGGAACGGCTGGCGGCGCTGGCACCCTACACCATGCGCGTCAAGGAATGGCAGAACGAGGTGGTGTTCCTGCACGAGGTGGCGCCGGGTGCGGCCGACCGCTCCTACGGCATCCATGTCGCCCAGCTTGCCGGCCTGCCCGGCGCCGTGGTGACGCGCGCCGAGGAGGTGCTGGCGGCGCTGGAGAAGGGCGAGCAGTCGGGCGCCGTCACGCGGCTGGCCGACGACCTGCCGCTGTTCGCCGCGGCGCCGGCGCGGCCGGCCGGCGGCGCCGCCAAGCCACCCGGCTCCGAAGTCGAGAAGACGCTCCGCGAGATCAATCCCGACGAGCTGTCGCCGCGCCAGGCGCTGGAGTTGCTCTACGCCCTGCGGCAGCGCGTGAAGTGACGGCGTCCGTGGGAACGACTGGAGCGGAACGAGATGAGATGGAATCGCCTGCGATTCCATCTGAACCCGTCATGTTCCATGGCAGTTGAGCGATCGCCTATGCCCGGCGCGTAGCGAGCCGCAGGCCGCGCAGCGGATGATCGGCGGGCTCGGGCTGCTGCCAGTCGGTGAGGTCGCGGAACAGCCGGGCGAGACCGTAGCCGACGCCGGCCAGCAGCAGGCAGTCGATCAGGCGCTGCGCCGCCGCAACGGCGGCGGGGCTCCATGCCTTGTCGGGCAGCCCGGTCGCCGCCAGCGACAGCCCGAGGCCCGCGAACAGCGAGATCGTCATGGCGCCGCCGACCAGCAGGAAGAGCTGGACCTGGACCGGCCGGCCGACCGCGTAGGCCTGGCCGAGTGACAAGGGTTGATTGGCGGCGAGCGAGGGCAGCAGCAGGCCGATCAGCGCGGCGGCCGAGGCGCCGAGCGCCACCATCAATTCGGGGAAAGGACAGAGGCCGCCCAACACACCCAGGAGACCAAAGCAGGCGGCGAAGATCAGGAAACGCGGGCCGACCGTCGAGCGGCGCAGCTCGTCGGTCTCGTCGCACTCGAGCGCGTCCTCGAGCAGCGCTTCCTTGATCCAGCGATCGAGCACCATGGCGTAGATCACCGTGAACAGGAAATCCCACGCCCAATGCTGGCGCCAGTCCATGAATTCGCGCCGCGTCTCGAGCGCGTAGGCGACGCCCGCCGCCAGGCCGGCGATCGGCAAGGCCATCAGCCAGAACGTGCTTTGCCGGCGCCACCAGAAGACCAAGGCCTCGATCGTCGCCATCGCGCTCTCCTCTGAGAGCGTCCAGTCTAGGAATTCGCCGGCGCGCCGCTATCGGCGGAGTGTTTCGAGTAATTCCTTCAGGCAGAGGGAAGGCATTCTTGTCGGGCCGGAGAGGCTACAGCGTCTTCCGCGCCAGTGCCGCCCCCTCGGCCAGTGCGCGCAGCTTCTTGTAGGCGATGCCGAGCGTCATCGGCGCCATGCCGCAATTGGTGCAGGCCTGGATGCGCTCGGGGTCGACGTATTTCGTGGCGAGCTTCAAGGTCGCGGCCACTTCCTCGGGCGTCTCGACCGTGTCCGAGGCGACGTCGATCGCACCGACCAGCACGGTTTTGTTGGGCAGGAGCTTCATCAGCTCG
>VGCQ01000534.1 GCA_016870055.1 Alphaproteobacteria bacterium
CCCGTCATCTCGACCCGCAAGCGCAATGGCACCGCGCCGTCGGAGGCTTCGAGGAGATCCGGCTGCGCCTGCCGGGTGATTCGCATCGCGTGTCGCTCTTGCGATTGGAGCCGGGTCGCGGCCTGCCGAGGCATCGCCATGTCGGCAACGAGTACACGGTAGTGCTGCAGGGCGGCTACACCGATGCGACCGGCAACTATGGCGTCGGTGACTTCGCCGTCGGGCCGGGCGCCGAGCAGCACGAGCCGATTGCCGATCCGGGCGACCCCTGCATCGCTCTGATCGTGCTCGAGAAACCGATCGTGCTCACCGGCCCTTTCGGCCGCTGGTTTAATCCGCTGGTACGGAGTGGATTGATCTGACAGGCTCGCGGCGTCGCAGGGGGAGGACGATGCCGCGCATTCCATATTTCGAGGTCGAGAGCGCCACCGGCAAGCACGCTGAGTTCCTCGACAAGCTCAAGCCGCACCTCAACATCTATCGCATGCTGGCCAACTCCGAGGCGGGGCTGAAGGGCTTCATCCGGATGGGCAATGCGCTGCTCTATCGCTGCGAGCTCGATGCCCAGTTGCGCGAGCTGGCGATCCTGCGCGTCGGGCGGCTGAGCCGCGCTGCGTACGAAGTCTTCCAGCACGAGCGTATCGCCCGCGAGGCGGGCGTGGCCGAGGACAAGATCGCGGCCCTGCGCGACGCCACCATCGAGGCGCCGGCCTTCACCGACAACGAGAAAGCGGTCCTGCGCTACACCGACGACGTCGTGCGCAACGTGCGCGCTTCGGACAAGAGCTTGAAGGCGGTGCAGGGCTTCCTGTCGCCTGGCGCCGTCGTCGAGCTCACCCTTACCACCGGCTACTACATGATGGTCTGCCGCTTCCTCGAAAGCATGGGCGTCGAGGGCGAGGACGGGCAGGCCGAGTGGCTGAAGACGGCAAAACTGTAGGAATTCGCCAATGGCGTACCGCGTCCTGATCGCGCAGTTCATGCACGAAACCAACACTTTCTCCAAGCTTGCCACCACGCTCGACGACTATCGAAGGCGCTGGCTGATCGACGGCGAGGCGATGGTGCCGCGCTTCAGCGGCACGAAGAACGAGATCGGCGGCTATATCGACGCGGCAAAGCAGTACGGCTGGCAGGCGGTGTGGGCCGGCGCCGCCAATGCCACACCGTCGGGCAAGCTCACCAGGGAGACCTGGGAGACGATCCGCGACATGATCGTCGGCGCCGCGAGGAAAGCCGGCAAGCTCGACGGCGTCTGCCTCTCGCTGCACGGCGCCATGGTGACCGAGACCGAGGACGACGCCGAAGGCGCGCTGCTGGAGGCGCTGCGCGGCGTGGTCGGGCCGGACGTGCCGATGGCCACGACTCTCGACCTGCATGCCAACGCCACGGTGCGCATGGCGCGACACGCCAATGCGCTGGTGAGCTATCGAACCTATCCGCACATCGACGGCTACGAGCGCGCCGTGCAGGCGGCGGCGCTGGTGCAGGCGGCGATGGAAGGCAAGAAGAAGCCGCGTTGTCTTTTGGTACAGCCCGCCATGTTGGAGGGAGCCGAGCACGGCCGTACCACGCAGCCCGGCCTGATGCTCGACCTGCTGGCCAAGGCCGACAAGTTCGAGGCCGAGCCGGGCATCGACGTCGTCAGCATCCAGGCCGGTTTCACCTGGGCCGATATCCCCTACACCGGTCCCTCGATCGCGGTCAGCCACGAGCCCGGCGCCGAGGCCCGCGCCAAGGCGATCGCTCAGGAACTGATCGACGACATGTGGCATCGGCGCGAGGAAGGTGCGGCGAAGTTCTATCGCCCGATCGCCGACGGCATCGCCGCGGCACGCGCCGGCACGGGCAAGAAAGGCCCGCTGGTCATCGCCGACGGCACCGACAATCCGGGTGGTGGCGGCTACAGCGACACCACGCCCGTCCTGAAGGCGCTGATCGACGCCGGCATCGAGGGCGTGGCGTTCGGCACGATCTACGATCCCCGGACGGTGCAGCAGGCCATGAAGGCCGGCGTGGGCGCCGAGATCGAGGTGAGCCTGGGCGGCCAGACCGATCCGGAGATGGGCGCGCCGGTGAAGGCCAAGGCGATCGTGAAGATGCTGTCGGACGGTCGCTTCAAGAATGACGGACCGATGAATGCCGGGGTGGAGACCAATATGGGGCCAACGGCGGTGCTGCGCCTGGGCGGTATCGACGTGGTCACGATCTCCAACCGCATCCAGACCATCGACCTGCAGGTATTCCTCAGCCAGGGCATCGATCCCGCCGCCAAGAACGTGGTGGTGGTCAAGAGCGTGCAGCACTTCCGTGCCGCCTACGCGCCGATTGCCCGCGAGATCGTGCTGGTCGATTCCGGCGGCATCTGCTCGCCGGACATCTCGCGGCTGAAGTTCACCAAGCTGCGCCGCCCGATCTGGCCGCTCGACGGCGTCAACGATCCTCACGCCGGCGCGCGCGCCTGAGATCGAGACCGGGGAATGGTGGGCGCTGTAGGGATTGAACCTACGACCCCACCCGTGTGAAGGTGGGAAATGTCGTTGATTCGATTGGAGGATTTTACGACTTGCCCCGAAGGAGCCCCACCGATCGGCCGGGCGTGTCT
>VGCQ01000535.1 GCA_016870055.1 Alphaproteobacteria bacterium
CGATGTTGGAGTCCATGCCGACACCCCACAGCACGCGGCCGGCCTGGGTCTCGGCTTCGATGAAGCTCACCGCCTGTGCGTCGGAACCCGCGCCGGTGGCGTGCTGGTGGTAGTCACGCACCTTGATGGTGATGCCGCAGTTCCTGGCCAGTGCATCGACATAGCCTGCGATCGGGCCGTTGCCACGGCCGCTGACGGTGCGGTCCAGGCCGTTGAACTTCACCTTGGCGTCGAGCAGGCGCACGTCGGGATGGCCCGGCTCGGGCACAGTGGTGTGGCTCACGAAGTCGACCGGCGTGCGGTTCTCGAGATATTCCTTGCGGAAGGTGTCCCAGATCAGCCCCGGCAGGATCTCCTTGCCGGTCTCGTCGGCGATCTGCTGGATCACCTTGGAGAACTCGACTTGAAGAAGGCGCGGCATGTCGATGCCGTAGTCGGTCTTCAGGATGTAGGCGATGCCGCCTTTGCCCGACTGGCTGTTGATGCGGATGATCGCCTCGTAGGTGCGCCCGAGATCGGCCGGATCGATCGGCAAGTAGGGCACCTCCCAGACCTTGCTGTTGGAAGCCTCCAGCGCCTTGAAGCCTTTGTTGATGGCGTCCTGGTGCGAGCCCGAGAAAGCGGTGAACACCAGATCGCCACCATAGGGGTGACGGGGATGGACCGGCAGCTGGTTGCAGTACTCGACGGTCTGGCGGATTTCGTTGATGTTCGAGTAGTCGATCTCGGGATCGACGCCCTGGGTGAACATATTGAGACCCAGGGTCACGAGATCGACGTTGCCGGTGCGCTCGCCGTTGCCGAACAGGCAGCCTTCGATGCGCTCGGCGCCGGCCATGTAGCCGAGTTCGGCTGCCGCCACGCCGGTGCCGCGGTCGTTGTGCGGATGCAGGCTCAGGATGAAGGAATCGCGATACTTGAAGTTGCGATGGCACCATTCGATCTGGTCGGCGTAGATGTTGGCCGACGCCATCTCGACGGTGGCAGGCAGGTTGAAGATCATCTTCTTGTGCGGCGTCGGCTTGTAGACGTCCGCCACGGCGGCGCAGATATCGCGCGCAAATTCGAGCTCGGTGCCGGTGAAGCTCTCGGGCGAATACTCGTAGACCCATTCGGTCTTTGGATCGGCATCGGCCAGTTGCTTGACCAGCTTGGCGCCGCTCACGGCGATATCGATGATGCCGGAGTAGTCCATGCCGAACACGACGCGGCGCTGCAGGGTCGAGGTCGAGTTGTAGAGATGGACGATGGCCCGTTTGGCGCCGCGGCAGGCTTCGAACGTGCGTTCGATCAGCTCGGGCCGGCTCTGCGTCAGCACCTGGATGGTGACGTCGTCGGGGATCATCCGCCTGTCGATCAGCTCGCGCACGAAGTCGAAGTCGGTCTCGGATGCCGCCGGGAATCCGACCTCGATCTCCTTGAAACCCATCTTGCAGAGCAGCTTGAACATCCGCGTCTTGCGGTCGGAATCCATGGGCTCGATCAGCGCTTGGTTTCCGTCGCGCAGGTCGACAGCACACCAGATCGGCGGCTTGGTGATGACCTTGTTGGGCCATTGTCGGTCGGCCAACCGGATGGGCTTGAAGGCAACGTACTTCTCGCCCGCGGTCGGCATCATGGGTTTCTGGGCTGACATTTCTAAAACTCCTCGCGCCGCGCACGCCAAAAGGTCGTTGAGGCGAACACTGCGATGGAAACGATTGGAGGGCGGCGACAGGTGGTTGGATGAGACGAACGACGAGCGATCCGCAGGGCCCCGGGTAGGGCGGCGGATCAGCCGATAAGTCGAAGCGTCGTCAGTCGCAGCATGCTCGCTCGACAATCTCCGATTTGCCGACAGCCGTCAACCCGCTGTCGGCCATCTCGGGCTTGCGCAACAGGAAGCTGAAATAGACCATCTCACCCCGCTGCAGCAGCGAGGGGATGCGGGTGCCGTCGACGCCGGTGAAGGTGTCGGCGATCGCCGAGAACGGACCGGAAACGATGCGCCGCCCGCCAGCGCGACGTCGGGCGCTGTCGCGGCGCAGGGCCTCGATGACGTTGCCGGTGATGTCGTGCTCGGCGACCAGCTCGAAGCCACTTCGCAGCAGGGCCGCCCGCCAGTCGGCGATTTCGTGCGCCAGCCGCAAGTCGGTGTAGTGCAGATGGCCGCCCGGTCGGAGCACGCGCCGGACCTCGGCGAGGAAGCGATCGAACGAGGGATAACAGAAGGATGATTCTACGTTGATGACCGAATCGAAGCTTTCGTCGTCGAACGGCAGACACTCCGCATCGCCCTGTCGGAAGGCGAGATTGGCGGCGCCATGTCGGGCCTTGCAGAAGGTGACCGCCCTGCCGCTGAGATCGAGGCCGATCATCTCGGCCGGCGCGAGATAGCGTGCGACATAGGAGGCGCCGCCGCCGCGGCCGCTACCCACTTCGAGGACGCGTCGTCCGCCCAGCGGCGCCAGAGTGGCGACGTGATGATAGAGCGCGATGGGATAGCGTTCGGCGGCGTCCGCGGGATCGAGCGGCAGCGCCCGGGTGCTGCAGGCCGGGTCAGCATAGCCGTAGTTCATCAGGGTCCACCAGCCGATATTGTCGAACCGCCAGGCGAGCAG
>VGCQ01000536.1 GCA_016870055.1 Alphaproteobacteria bacterium
GCCATCGGCATCACCTCCGACACGTTGCCGAAGAAGAGGTCGACGTTGCCGGCCGCCACGTCGGCGATGGCCGGCGCACCGCCGCGATAGGGCACGTGCACCATCTTCAGCCCACCCGCCTCGGCAGCCAGGAACTCCGCGCCGAGCTGGTTGGTCGAACCGAGGCCGGTCGAAGCGTAGCTCACCTTGCCGGGGTTGGCCTTGGCATAGGCCACCAGCTCGGCCACGGATTTGTACGGTGCATCCATGCGCACGATCAGAGCCATCGGCACGCCGACCAGATTGCAGATCGGAACCAGCTCCTTGTCGAGGTCGAGCGGAATCTGCGAACCGGGCACCACGGGACCTACGGCAAGCTGCCCCATGATGCCGATGCCCACCGTGTAGCCGTCAGGCGGCGACTGGGCGACGGCCTTGAGCGCTATGAAGCCACCCGCGCCGGTCTTGTTGTCGACGACAACGGTGTAGCCGTGTTGACGTTGAAGGCCATCGGCCGCAAGCCGGGCGGTGATGTCGGCGGTACCGCCCGGTGCGTAGCCGACCAGGATCTTGATCGGCTGCCTGGGTACCCATTGCGCAAAAGCCGGTGTTCCGGCCAGCACCACCGGCGCAGCAAGAAGCGATCGACGCAGCATGAGCCCCCCCCTTCGGTCGCGACCCCTCGGGCTAGATTAGAGCATAGTCGGCCGAGTCGAAACGTCTGTTGGCCGGTCGAAACGCCGTTGCCGCCGACAAATTGTTGCGTCCGGGCGACATCGCGCTTGACGGAGGAGTTCGCGTCTCACCAGGATCACAGGCTGAAGGCAATGCCGGCATCGAAGACCGGCCGATGCGAAACACCTTTCGGGAGGATCGCGCATGATCAGATTGAAGCTAAGCCACCTGCTACCCGCCGGGCTCCTCGTCCTCGCCGCGGCGCTGGGACCGGAACGTGCCGCCCAGGCGCAGGGCAAAGACCTCACCATGGGCAACGTCAATCCGCCCAAGCACGGCACGTCGCAAGCCGCGCAACAATTCATCGACAAGCTGGCCGAGCTGTCGGGCGGCAAGATCAAGGTCGTCCATCATCATTCCGGTGCGCTCGGCGGTGAACGCGAGGTCGTCCAGCAGATTCAGCTCGGCGCCGTCGATTTCGGCCCGGTCACTACGGCGCCACTGTCGACCGCGGTGCCGGAGATGTCGGTATTCCAGCTGCCGTACATCTTTCGCGACTATCAGCATCTCTTCAAGGCGCTGGACGGCAGCGACACGCTGACCAGCTACTACTCGGCGGTGCTCGACAAGAAAGGGCTGAAGCTGATCGGCTTCATCGCCGCAGGCTATCGCGGCATCTACGGGCACAACGCCATCAACGGCCTGGCCGACATCAAGGGCAAGAAGGTACGCGTGCAGGAGGACAAGATCCTGGTCGCAACTTTCAAGGCGTTGGGCATGATCTCGACGCCGATCGCCTTCCCCGAGGTCGCGACGGCGCTGCAGACCAAGGTCATCGACTTCGCCGAGGGCGGCGTGAACACCTTCTATCACAACAAATTCTACGACATCGTGAAGTACGTGGCCGATGTCCGCCACACCCACCAAGCGGTGGCGCTGATCATGTCCAAGTCGGCATGGTCGAAGCTCGATCCGGCAGGGCAGAAGGCGGTCATGGATGCCTGGGCGCAGGCGCGAATCTTCAACCGCCAGTTCATCCTCGACGAGGACAAGGACATCCAGGACCAAGTGAAAGCCAAGGGCGTCACCATCACCAAGCCCGACCCCGCGCCGTTCCTGCAGGCCACGCAAAGCGTCTACGATGAGTTTTACGCCACGCCGGCCGGCAAGGACGCCAAGAAGATGGTCGACTACATCCAGAGCGTTAAGTAGCGCGGACGCACGGTGGAGGCTCCGACCGACCAGCCGCCAGATCACCAGAACGGGGGTGCGCCCGAGGCGTCCTCCGCTTTGGCGCGCCTGTACGATGGCTTCGCTCACATTGGTGGCGTGATCCTCGCGGTCATGACGGCTGCGGTGTTCACGCAGGTCGTGCTGCGCTATCTCGGGCTCGTCGGCATCGACGGGCTGGAAGAGATTCCACGCTTCCTGTTCGTGTGGTTGATCATGTTCGGCGCCGCCGCCGCGATGTGGCGGCACGAGCACACCGTGCTCGACTACTTCCTGAATCGACTGACACCAGGGCCCCGAGCCATCGTCGCGATCGGCACCAACCTTCTGGGCATCGGGCTGTTCGGCTACCTGATCTGGCTGAGCTTCACGCTGCTGCCCAACGCGGGCTTCCAGACGAGCCCGGGGTTGGGCTTGACGCTCGACTGGGTGTTTGCCGCGGTACCCGTCGGCTCGGTGATGATGATCGT
The DNA here is from genome assembly GCA_016870055.1 of Alphaproteobacteria bacterium. GTDB lineage: Bacteria > Pseudomonadota > Alphaproteobacteria > Reyranellales > Reyranellaceae > Reyranella. The sequence goes on from VGCQ01000536.1 coordinate 2,355, forward strand.
ACCCATGCTGCGCAACATCTGGCTCGAGGCGAGGAAGGCATGGCCGAGACCCTTCTGATCGCCTTTCTGATCTGCCTGGTACTGGGCATGCCGATCAGCATCGCCATGGGCGTCGGCGCGCTCGCCGCTGCGGCCTTTTATCCCGCGCTCAACCCGATCATCATCCCGACCCGCTTCGTCGGCTTGCTGACCGATTCCTACCTGCTGCTGTCGGCACCACTCTTCATCTTGGCGGGCAACATCA
>VGCQ01000537.1 GCA_016870055.1 Alphaproteobacteria bacterium
GATCTTGAACGGCGTCTCGCGGGCGTGGCGTTCGGCATATTCCGGCTTGGCGAATTCCAGCGCATAGAGCCGTGCGGCAGGCCAGCGCACCAGGTCGAGCTGGCGCGCCCCCAGCCACATCGGCCCGCGGAACTCGAAAGCGGTCTCGGGCAGCTCGTACTCGCGATCGTCGAGGTCGACGCCGCTATAGACGAGATCGGCGCGTTGCAGGCGGCCGCCGCCATCGAGCTTGCCGATGAACTTGGCGATGCTGCGCGAGCGCAACAGGTCGGAGCGGAAGGAGAAGTCGGGCAGTTGCGACTGGCCGAGCGCGGCGATCATGGCGCCGACCGCGACCGTCGTCTTGGGATCCTCGACCCGGAGCCGGGCGTCGCGGAAGGGGTACCAGGCGCCGACACGGTAATCGTGCAAAGAGATCACGCGCTCGGGCGGCAGGGGCAACAGCTCCATCAAGAGCGCCCGGATGCCCGGCAGGCGCGAGGGCCGGCCGGACAGCAGCAGCACGTCGCAGTCGTAGGCGTGCACGATCTCGGCGAGCGGCGCCAGCACGCGGCCCATCTCGGCGCGCACCGTCTTGTCGATGCCGGGCAGATCGACGGCGAAGATCACGACTTTGAGGTCGAAGCCCTTGGCGCCACGCTTGCGCGCCGCCTCGTTGACGAAGGCCACGACCTCGTCCGATGGCTTGGCACCCTCGGCGAAGAACGACTCGTAGGCGCGCGGCTCGGCCGCAACCGCGCCCGAGGTCGGATCGTAGGTCTCGGCGGCGCGCATGAACTCGAGCGCGATCGGATGGGCGACCTGCAGCGCGAACTGCTGGCGCAAGTTGCGCTGGATCACGTCCTCGCCGCCGCGGTCGCCGCCCAGAAGCTCGGCCATCAGATCGGCCGGATTGGCGATGCCCGCAGTGCGCATCGCCGCCTCGATCGGCGGCAGGACGTGGGCCTGCACGACGCGCAGCAGGATGTCGTCGCCCGCCACGTTGAAGCCCTCGCGGAAGCGCTGCTCGGGGAACAGCGTCACCGAGGTGCCGGCGCCTTCGAGACCGTAGGAGTTGATGATGAGATCGGTCGTGCCGCCGCCGACATCGATGCTGGCGATGGCGAGCTTGCCGTCCGACGGCTTGCCGCGCGGCTTGGCCGTTACCTGGAAGAAACGTCTGGCATCGCCGCCGAAATTGCGCGCCATCTCGGTGTAGAGATAGACGAGCTGGGTGCAGCTTGCCTCGTCCCAGTCGGTCAGCACGCGCGGTGCCGGCGCCGCCGGATCATCGAGCTTCCAGCCCATCGTCATCCAGACGAGATCACGCGCCGCCTCGGCGCGTTTGCGGAAGATCAGGCGTTCGGCGAGCGGCATGCCGGTCGGCAGGGTGAGCACGATGCGGCGCAGCCGCCGCGGCGTCTCGGCATGGGCGCGCCGGCCGCGCTGCTGTGGCGAATTCATCAGCGTCAGCGCCTGCAGCAAGACCTCCGACAGCACGAAGGTCATGATCGACGAGCGCGAGTAGAGCGGCTCGAAGACCGGCAGGTGGTCGGCGCTGTCGGCTTCCGGCTCGACCAGGTGCAGCGGCTCGCCCTTCTGGTTGACGAGCTGCGCCATCGGGCCGGCCGCCGCCGGCATCGCCGTCTGGTCCTGGGCGTAGGCGACATTGAACCGCCATTCGCGCGCCTGCGGCTCCTCGTCCCATAGGTAGCGCTTGGGACTCGACATGCCGGTGTTGCCCTCGGTGCCGCGCCGTCGCGACGCCAGCCGCGTCGCCTCCGGTCCGACCCGCGTCATGGTCGGCCAGACGAAGGCGTCGGCGCGACCGCCCAGGCGCGACAGGTGATTCTTGCCGAACCAGGCCTGGGCGAACTCGACGCGCGATTCGAACGGCCGGGCATGCACGCACTCGGGATGGGAGAGGTCGCGCAGCGCCAGCTCATAGGAGTCGTTGAGGTTGACGCCGAGCTCGCCCGCCGCCTCGATCAAGAGGCCGCAGGTCCGCGAGTTGCCGACATCGAGCACGAGGTCGACCTCGATCGCGCCGCGGCCCGGCCGCTCGGCATCGCCCACCAGCTTGACCGGTGGAAAGTGCACGGCGGTGGCGAGCAGGCCGAGAAAGGCGAGATAGCGCGCCACCGGCTCCTGCGGCTTCTGCTTGATGTCGCTTTCGATCTCCTCGAGCGTGGCGCGCGGGTGCAACTCGCGGAACAGCTCGTCGAGCCACTGCGCCATCCAGCTCTGGCGCAGCAGCCAATGGTTGGTGCGCTGCTGCGGCGCCAGCGCAAACAGCGCGCCCGACGTCACGTCCTTGGGCGACGGCGCGAGATAGGCGCGGCCCTCGGCTTCGGCGATCAGGCCGGTGTCGAAAGCGAGCACGCAGCGATAGCGGTTGCCCTGCTCGTCGCGATAGCCGGCGCCGTAGCGCGCCTCGAGGTCGACCACGCGCACCCGCGCCCAGTCGGCCGGTCCTTCGCGGAACTGGTTGTTGGGCCGCACCTGCAAGAACGGCACCGGCACCCACTTGTCGAGGAAGGGCGCCAGCGCATCCTTGGCGGTGATCACCAGGTTGGGCTCGGCGGCGCGGCGGCGGCCGCTTTCGACCA
>VGCQ01000538.1 GCA_016870055.1 Alphaproteobacteria bacterium
CTTCCTCGCCCCATTCCGGGTGCGGCCGGCCAACCACCGAGCATTCGGCGACGGCGGGATGCAGGTTCAGCACGTCCTCGATCTCCCGCGGATAGATGTTGGAGCCGCCGGAGATGATCATGTCCTTGGAGCGGTCCTTCAGCGTCAGCAGTCCCTCCTCGTCGAAGGCGCCGACATCGCCGGTCCACAGCCAGCCGTCGCGCAACGACTTCGCCGTGGCGTCGGGATTGTTCCAGTAGCCAGCCATCACCGTGTCGCCCTTGACGATGATTTCGCCGACCTCGCCCACCGGAAGTTGGCGGCCATCTTCGTCTACCACCTTCACGGCCACACAGGAGTCCGGCCGCCCAGCGGAGGCGAGCCGCTGCTCCCAGCGCGGATGGCCGCGATCGGCATGCATCTCGCGAGACAGATGAGTGATGGTCATCGGGCTTTCGCCCTGGCCGTAGAGCTGGCAGAGCTTGTTGCCCAGGAGGTCGAGCGCGCGCTTGAGGTCGGCCACGTACATCGGTGCACCACCGTAGGTGATCAGGCGCAGCGCGTCGGGCCGCAGCTCCGAAATGCTGCCGTGCTCGATCAGCCGCTTCACCATGGTCGGCGCCAGGAAGATGCTGCACCCGGGCCAGCGGTTCATCAGCTCGACCGTCTCGGGCACCTCGTACTTGCCGCTCTCGGGAAAGACCTGGACCGACCCGCGTGCCAGCATGGCGAAATTCCACAGACCCGAGCCGTGGCTGATCGGCGCGGCATGTACGATCGAGCCGCCGGGCGGCGGGCGATCGACATCGGCAAAGTAGTTGAGCGTCATCGCCAGGAGATTGCGATGGCTGAGTGTGGCGCCCTTGGGCCGCCCCGTCGTGCCGGATGTGTAGAACAGCCAAGCGGCTTCGGTCGGCTCGACCTCGGCCAGGGCAGCGGGATCGCCGACGGCCATGAAGCCGTAGGTCCGTGTCGTTACATCGACGATCTCCTCGAGTGCCGGCGCCTCCTTGGCGGCTTCGGCGATCGTCGTTGCGAGATCAGGGGTGACGAAACAAAGCTTGGCGCCGGAGTTCTCCAGGATGAAGGCGAACTCCTTGGCATGCAGCTTGGCGTTCATCGGCACCGCACAAAGCCCGGCATGCCAGATGGCGTACATCGCCTCGATCGCCTCGACGCAGTTGGTCATGGCCAGCGCCACACGATCGCCGCGCTGGAGCCCGAAGCGGCCGGCGAGATGCATGCTCATCACCGAGACCTTGCGCCACAGGTCGCGGTAGCCGAGGTGGGTCGTAGCGCCGCAGGCGAGCGCCGGAAGGTCACGGAATTCCCGTGCCGAGCCGAGCAGAAGTTGGGCGATGTTCATGGCGATGCCGACTATTGCAGGCCGCCCGGCGGCCACGCAATGTGCGGCCATGCAGGAATTCGACTTCGCCATCGTCGGCGCGGGCATCGCCGGCGTCTCCGTCGCCTACCATCTGGCGCCGCGAGCGCGTGTAGTCATCCTCGAGCGCGAGCGCGTCGCGGCCTACCACACCACCGGCCGGTCGGCGGCGCTGCATTCGGAGACATACGGCAGCGCCGAGATCCGCGCCGTCACCGTCGCCGCCGGTCGTTTCTACCGCCAGCCGCCAGCTGGCTTCGCCGACCATGCGCTGCTGACGCCGCGTGGCGCCCTGATCGCCGGACGCCGCGAGCAGGAGGCCGACCTGCGGAAGACGGCAGCCGAGTTCGCCCGCCTGCTACCCAGCGTGCGCTGGCTGGAGCCCGCGGAGGTACAGCGCCGCCAGCCGCTGCTGAAGCCCGAGGCGGCCGGCGGCGGAGCGATCTTCGAGCCCGAGGCCGACGACATGGATGTGGCGGCCATCCACGGCGGCTTCCTCAAGGGCACTCGCGCAGCAGGCGGTGTCCTGCACCTCGACGCCGAGGTCATCGGGCTAGATCGGCGAAATGGGCACTGGGCGATCAGATTGCGCGAAGGCGAGGCGTTGCGTGCGGCCATCGTCGTCAACGCTTCAGGCGCGTGGGCCGACGAGATGGCCGGCCTGGCCGGTGCCCAACCGGCCAGGCTGGTGCCCAAGCGGCGGACCGCCTTCACGTTCGACGCGCCGGCCGGCCTCGACCTTGCTGCCATGCCGATGGTCATCGACTTCGACGAAAGCTGGTACCTCAAGCCCGAGGTCGGGCAGTTCCTCGGTTCACCGGCCGACGAGACGCCGTCGCCGCCCTGCGACGCCCAGCCCGAAGAGATCGACATCGCGACCGCCGTCGACCGCATCGAAACCGTCACGACCCTGTCTATCCGGCGCATCAAGAACAAATGGGCCGGCCTTCGAAGCTTCGTCGCCGACAAGAACTTGGTGGTGGGCTACGATCCCAAGGTGGAGGGATTCTTCTGGCTGGCCGGCCAGGGCGGATATGGCATCCAGACCGCAGCCGCCGCCGGGCGGCTGGCGGCCGCGCTGGCCCTGGGCAACGGCATGCCGGCCGATCTGGCCGAGCTTGGGGTTGGTGAAACGGCCTTCTCGCCGGCGCGTTTCACATGACAGTGATCGTAAAATCACGCCCGGTCGCCAAGGACTGACTTCACGGCGGCTG
>VGCQ01000539.1 GCA_016870055.1 Alphaproteobacteria bacterium
CGATTCAGGCATGTCGCGGCTGCACATCATGCAGGCGGTCGAGGCGAGCCTGCGCCGGCTGCAGACCGACTATATCGACGTCTATTACATCCACCATGTCGACATCCAGACGCCGCTCGAGGAGATGCTGCGCGCCTTCGACGACCTCGTGCGCCAGGGCAAGATCCTCTACACTGCCTGCTCCAACTACGAAGCCTGGCGCCTGATGGAGGCGCTGTGGCTGTCCGATGCCAACGGCTGGGCGCGCTTCGAAGCCTACCAGCCGCAATACAGCCTCGTGGTGCGCGATATCGACGAGGAGATCGTGCCGGCCTGCCAGGCCAAGGGGCTCGGGCTCGTCGCCTGGTCGCCGCTGGCCGGCGGCTATCTCGCCGGCAAGTACAAGCCCGGCAGCCTGAGGACGGAAGGCACGCGATCGGCCGAAGGTTGGGGTTTCAATAGTCGGTTCTTCGCAGCCAACCATGGCGAGACCCTGCAGGCGCTGTTCGACACCGCGCGCGACGTCAACCGCTCGCCGGCGCAGACCGCGCTACGCTGGGTGATGGATCAGCCCTACATGACCAGCGCCATCGTCGGCGCGCGCAACGCCCAACAGCTCGGCGAGACGCTGGCGGCCGGCGGTTGGCGTCTGCCCGAAGCGGCACTCGACAAGCTGAACAGAGTGTCGGCGCAGCCCCATCGCTATCCGCGCGCCTTTGAGGAGCCGATGGTCGACCGGCGCAATGCGGCGATCAAGATGCCGGGACGGTAACACCGCGGCGGCGCCATAGTTGTGGCAAACGCTACGAGCGGCGCGGTCGTACGCCTCACGCCGTTACCCAGCGAGCACCGGCTCGCCGACGATCTGCGTGCGGTGCATCAGCCGGTCGAGGGTTTCGTCGAAGGCGTCGCGGCGATGCATGACGCAGCGATTGTCCCACATCACGAGGTCGCCGACGCGCCATTTCTGGTACCAGGTGAACCGCGGCTGGGTGGCGTGTGCCCAGATCGCATCCAAGAGCTTCTCGCTGTCCTCGACCGAAAGGCCATGGATGTAAGCGCCCGGCCGGCGCCCGAGGAACAGTGCCTTGCGCTTGGTCAGGGGATGGAGGCGCACCAGGGGATGCACGGCGCCCGGAGTGTGGCGGACGTCGAGCGTGCGCTGAAAGCCCTTGCGCAACTCGCCCGCCGAGTTGCGGCTGGAATCATGGATGCAGGTCCGGCCGTCGATGGCACGCTTCAACTCGGGTGCCAGAGTGTCGTACGCGGCGTACATGTTGAGGAAGCCGGTGTCGCCGCCGGCCGGCGGCACCTGCAAGGCGTAAAGTAGCGAGGCGCGCGGCGGCAGGTCGTTGTAGGACATGTCGGTGTGCCAGACGAGCTCGTAGCTACCCAAGCCGCCCACCGGCTTGCCGTCCTTGACCACGCTCGAGATCACCGCGACCCAGGGCTCGGCGTCTTTTTCGATACCGGAGCGGGTTCGCTCGAAGCCCACCGCGGCGATCGGCACGCGGTCGAGTTCGCCTAAATGCCGGGTGAACCGCATCAGCATGTGGTCGTCGAGCTTCTGGCCGGAAAAACGTAATACCAGGTGCTCGGCCCAAGCCTGCCGAATGCGGTCGCGCACCGCGTCGCTCACCGGCTGCGAAAGATCGACGCCATGCACATCGGCACCCAGCGCGCCACCGGTCGACTGTATCCAGATTTCGTTCATAGCTGCCTCACGGATCGAAGTAGTGTGGCACGAATCGGCTGTTGTTGTGAGTGATACGGCGCTCGTCCTCGCGCATGCCGATGCCGGCCGGCTTGCCGTCGACCACCCACGAGCCGACCAGAGCATGGTTGCCGTCGAACACCGGCAGCGGCTGATAGGCTTGCCAGACGTAACCTTCGCTGCCGTAGTTGCCGCCGGCGGTGTCGAACACGCCCGGGCCGACCACGGTGACGTTGTGGCCCTCGCGGCCGAAGATCGGCTTCTTGACGAAGGCGCCACCGAGGTCGCGGTGCTCCCGGTCGAACGTCGGCAGGAGATTGGCGTGCCCTGGAAAGCCCTCCCACAAGAGCGGCAGCAGCATCTTGTTGCTCAGGATCATCTTCCATGCGGGCTCGAGAAAAGCCGTGGTATCGGTCAGCACATGGGCGCCGAATGCCTCGCGCACCATCCATTCCCAGGGGTAGAGCTTGGAGAGAACCTGGATCGGCATCTCGTCCGGATCGGTAAAGCGACGGCCATTCCAGCCGATCTGCGCCACGGTGAGCGGCTTGCCGGCCAGTCCCGCCTGCAGCGCGGTGTCGCGCAAATACTCCGAAGTGGCGAGGTCCTCCGGTTGATCCTCGAAGCGTGCGAAATGCACCAGGCCCTCCGGCGGTAGCCGGCCCAGGATGCCGCGCCAGGCATCGATCAGCTTCTCGTGGATGGAGTTGAATTGATCGGCTTCGGGCTTCACGTCCTTTAGCCAGTACCACTGCACAACAGCGGCCTCGTAGAGCGCGGTCGGCGTGTCGGCGTTGTACTCGAGCAGCTTGGGCGGCGCTTTGCCGTCATAGACGAAGTCGAAACGGCCGCAGATCGTCGGGTCGGAGCGTCGCCAAACACGC
>VGCQ01000540.1 GCA_016870055.1 Alphaproteobacteria bacterium
CGTACTTGTCCTGCAGCTCGCGCATCAGGTCGAGGATCTGCGCCTGGATGGTGACGTCGAGCGCCGTCGTCGGCTCGTCGGCGATCAGCACCTTGGGATTGCACGACAGCGCCATGGCGATCATCACTCGCTGGCGCATGCCGCCGGACAGTTGATGCGGGTAGGCGTGGGCGCGCCGTTCGGCCTCGGGAATGGAGACGCGGCGCAGCATCTCGACGGCGCGGTCCCAGGCCTCGCGCTTGCCCAGGCCCTGGTGCAGCGCCACCGCCTCGGCGATCTGCTTGCCGACCGTGTAGAGCGGATTGAGGGAGGTCATCGGCTCCTGGAAGATCATCGAGATCTCGTTGCCGCGGATGTTCTCCATCTCCGGTTCGGGCAACTCCAGCAGATTGCGCCCTTCGAAACGGATGGCGCCGCCGACGATGCGGCCGGGCGGATTGGCGACCAGGCGCAGGATCGACAGCGCCGACACGCTCTTGCCACAGCCCGATTCGCCCACCACGCCCAGGGTCTCGCCGCTCTTCAGTGCATAGGAAACGCCGTCGACCGCGCGCACGACGCCGGCCGGCGTGAAGAAATGGGTCTGCAACTCCTCGATCTGCAGCACCCGTTGCGCCGGCGGGCCATGATTCAAGCGAGACTCCCTGATTTTCGTCGTGTTAGCCTTGGCCCAACGGGGATGGGCACAACCATCTGAGCACATCGTGCTCAGTCTGCAAAAGGCCAAATGCCGTAAGGCGATGGGAGGAACGACATGAGCGAGTCAAAGTCAAAGCGCGGCGGCATCAAGCGTCGCGATTTCGTCACGGGCGCGGCCGCCGCCGCCACGCTCTCCGGCATGCCGTGGCATGCCATGGCGCAAGGCGTGCCCAACGAGTTCGACGGCTCGAAGTTCCAGCTCGCCGCGCCCGAGCCGAATCCGAAGTCGGGCGGCGTGCTGAAGTACGGCATCACCATGCGGCCGCCGCACTTCGACTTCCACCAGTCGGGCACGATCAACAGCCTGGGCAGCCAGGGCTGCATGTTCGACAATCTGGTGCGGCGCGATCCGCGCGACAGCGGCAAGACGATCATTCCCGATCTGGCGCACAGCTGGGAAATCTCGAAGGACGGTAAGACCTACACCTTCCATCTGCGCAAGGGCGTGCAGTTCCACGACGGCGCCGAGCTCACCTCGGAGGACGTCAAGGCGACGTTCGACCGGATCGCCAAGCCGCCGCAGGGCATCAGCATCCCGCGCAGCACTTTGTTCGCCGCGGTGAGCGAGATCACCGCGCCCGACAAGTACATCGTGCAGTTCAAGCTCTCGGCGCCCCGGCCGCCCGACTTCATCATGGGCGCCATCGCCAGCGGCTGGAACGGCATCGTGCGCAAGAAGACGCTGGAGGACAACCAGTACAACCTGCGCCGCGTCGTCGACATCCCCGGCACCGGCCCGTTCAAGAGCAAGCGCCGGGTCGAGAACGAAGTTTGGGTGATGGAGAAGCACGCCAACTACTGGAACAAGGGCCTGCCCTACCTCGACGGCGTCGAGTTCTATCACGCCCTGCCGTTCTCGCCGGAGCTGGGCTCGAGCCTGCTGTCGGGCCGCGTCGACTATGCCCGCCTGCTCGATCCGGGCTCGCTGCGCCGCGTCAAGGCGACCCAGGGCATGTCGGGCACCGACTTCTACCAGTCGGTCATCCAGGCGACCTGGATGAACAACAAGAAGAAGCCGATGGACGATCCGCGGGTGCGCCGCGCCTTCCACCTGGTGCTCGACAAGCCGGTGCTGGTCGACGTGGTGAAGGACATCGCGCCGATGATGGTCGGCGGCTTCATCTATCCGTTCTCGAGCTTCGCCACGCCGCTGCCCGAGCTCACCAAGCGGCTGGGCTATCAGGCCGATCCGACAGCCTCGATCAAGGAAGCCAAGGCGCTGATGAAGGCGGCGGGCTACGAGAAGGGCATCCAGGGCCTCGACTACCTGGTGCGCGAGGTCGCCTCGTTCAAGCTGTGGTCGCAGGCCATCCAGGCCATGCTGCAACAGACCCTGAACGTGCAGACCAACATCCGCACCGCCGTCGAATCGGTGTGGTTCGACGACGTGCGCACCGGCAAGTTCGACCTGGCGATCGGCGCCATCGTGTCGACGCTGATCGACCCCAGCGACTACTTCAACGCCTGGTACAAGAAGGACGGGCCGCAGAACTACTCGCAGTGGGACAATCCGAAGTTCGCCGCGCTGCTGCCGCAGATCGACAGCGAGGTCGATGCCAAGAAGCGGCTGGAGTACATCCGCCAGGCCGAGATGATCATGGAGGAGGATCCGCCGCTGCTGCCGATGTCGTGGGAGAAGATCAACGACGGCTGGTACAATTACGTGAAGGGTCACCGGCCGAACGACTATTTCGGCATCTACGACGTGGTCCGCCTCGACACGTTCTGGCTGGACAAATAGCCCGGCGCGGGCTGTCGTCGGGGAATGTTGACCTTCTACTTCTCCCCCGGCTCCAGCTCGATGGCGGTGCACATCGCCTTGCACGAGACGGGCGCGCCCTTCGAGGCGCGCGCG
>VGCQ01000541.1 GCA_016870055.1 Alphaproteobacteria bacterium
AAGAGGAACCAAGCACGGCGCTGCTTGGTAAGCGATGTTTTGAGGCCGCGTTGCACTGAGGTGACGGGCTGAGCGAGTCTGTGCCGGCAAGGTCATGGGAGCAGGACCTATGTCGGAGACAGTGATTAGGCCTATGCCGGAGCCGGCGCGACGGCTGGAGATCTTCACAGGCGCAGGTCGTCGGCGGACGTGGAGCGCCGAGCAGAAGGCGGCGATCGTGGCCGAGAGTATCGGCGGCAGTGAGTCGGTGAGCGCGGTGGCGCGCCGGCATGGTCTGACGCCGCCGCAGCTGTTCGGCTGGCGTCGTCAGGCGCGCGGACGGTCCGTGATGGCCCAGGAGCGGCTGAGCTTCGCGTCGGTGGTGGTGGGTTCGGCGGCAATCGAGATCGAGTACGGCGGGGCTGTGATCCGGGTGCCGGCGGGGAGCGATGCGGCGACGGTGCGGTCGGTGCTGCAGGCCGTGAAGGCGCTGGCATGATCGTCGCGTCGGGCGGGGTGCGGGTGCTGGTGGCGACCAAGCCAGTGGACTTCCGTAAGGGCCTGGAAGGTCTGGCGGCGCTGGTGCGCGAGGCGCTGGGAGGCGACCCGTTCAGCGGGGCGGTCTTCGTGTTCCGGTCCAAGCGTGCCGATCGGGTGAAGCTGATTTTTTGGGACGGCACAGGCATGGTGCTGGTGGCCAAACGCCTGGAGGACGGCAAGTTCCGGTGGCCCGGCGTGCAGGATGCAATCCTGCGATTGACGTCGGCCGAGCTTCAGGCGTTGCTCGAAGGGCTCGACTGGCGGCGTGTGCACGAGCCGCGGCAGACGGCGGTGCCGACAGCGACGAGTTGACTCGGGTGGCGCAAAACAGTCGCAAGCTGAGAGCGTCTGTGATCCATTGTCGGGGTGAGCGCGCCAGCCGATGCCCTGCCCGACGACCCCGCCCTGCTCAAGGCGATAGTGATCGCCGAACGGCTGGAGAGCGAGCGGTTGCGCCAGATCATTCGCGAGTTCCAGCGTCATCGCTTCGGCCGACGGGCCGAGAGCCTGCCGGAGGATCAGCTTCAGCTTGCGCTGGAAGACAGCGAGCAGGAAGCAGCAGCCGGCCAGGCGGAGAGCGAGCAGAAGAACCCCGACGAGCGCAAGGTGCGCGCCGCCCGGCGGCGGACCAACCGCGGCAAGCTGCCGGCGCATCTGCCCCGCATCGAGACGGTGGTCGACGTGGCGGGCACCGTCTGCCCGTGCTGCGCAGGGACGCTGCATCGCATCGGCGAGGACGTGTCGGAGCGGCTGGACGTGGTGCCGGCGCAGTTCCGGGTGCTGGTGGTGCGTCGGCCGAAGTATGCCTGCCGGGCGTGCACGGACGTGGTCGTGCAGGCAGCGGCGCCGGCCCGGTTGATCGAAGGCGGGCTGCCGACCGAGGCGACCGTGGCCCACGTGCTGGTATCGAAGTTCGCCGATCATCTGCCGCTGTACCGCCAGGCCCAGATCTACGCGCGCCAGGGCGTTGTGCTGGATCGCTCGACCTTGGCCGACTGGGTGGGACATGCCGCCTTCCTGCTGCGGCCGGTGCACGAACGGCTGTTCGACAAGCTGAAGGCGTCGGCCAAGCTGTTTGCCGACGAGACGACGGCGCCGGTGCTCGATCCGGGGCGCGGGCGAACCAAGACCGGCCAGCTGTTCGCTTATGCCCGGGACGACCGACCGTGGGGCGGCAGCGATCCGCCCGGCGTGGCTTACGTCTATGCGGCCGATCGCAAGGCCGAGCGACCGATCGCTCATCTGACGGGCTTCATGGGCATCCTGCAGGTGGACGGCTACGGCGGCTACAAGGTGCTGGCCAGGCGCAACGCCGTGCAGCTTGCCTTCTGCTGGAGCCATGTGCGCCGCAAGTTCTACGAGCTTGCCACGCCCGGACCGGCGCCGATCGCCAGCGAGGCGCTGGCGCGCATCGCCGAGCTCTATCGCATCGAGGGCGAGATCCGCGGTCGTTCCGCCGAGCAGCGCCGCACGGTGCGCCAGCAGCGCAGCCGGCCGCTGGTCGAAGCTCTCGAGCCGTGGCTGCGCGCCAAGCTCCAGATCATCAGCCAGAAGACCAAGCTCGCCGAAGCGATCCGCTACACGCTGTCACGCTGGCAGGGCTTGTGCCTGTTCCTCGACGACGGCCGCGTCGAGATCGACAACAACGTCGTCGAACGGAGCATCCGGCCTCTGGCGCTGACCCGCAAGAACGCCCTGTTCGCCGGCTCCGACGCCGGTGCCGAGCATTGGGCCACCATCGCCTCGCTCATCGAGACCTGTAAGCTGATCGGCGTCGAGCCCTATCGCTATCTCGCCGACGTCATCACGCGCATCGTCGATGGCCATCCCAACAGCCGCCTCGACGAGCTGCTCCCCTGGGCCTACGCCACTCCGCAAGAGCTCAAGGCCGTGGCCTGAAAACATCGCTTACGCTGCTTGAGGATCGCCTCGGCCTTTGCACTCTTGTGGCTGGCGAGATTGTCGAGGATCACCACGTCGCCCGGTTGCAGGGTTGGTGCGAGCTGGGTCTCGACGTAGGTGTCGAAGATCTCG
>VGCQ01000542.1 GCA_016870055.1 Alphaproteobacteria bacterium
CTTCCGGTTCCGCTTCGCTCCACCTCCAGCCGGCAATGGCGAAGGATGGCATCATGCACTAACATTCTACTCGGACCACTTGGTGGGGGCCGATCAGACTGTGGGGGCGCCACGTTACGCCGCCGCCGCGTGGCGCGGGTCGGGCAGGGGCTGGGCGCGGTCGATCGCGGCGCCGGCGTCGAACGTCTTCAGCTCCGGCATGACGCTGGCGGCAAACAGGCGCATGTTGCGCGCCGCTTCCTGGTGCACCATGCCGGCATAGGAGAACACCCCGACGAAGCCTGCATTGTTGGTCTGGCGGTGGATCGTCATGATCTTGTCGTAGACCTGCTCGGGCGTGCCGTAGACCTGCAGGTCGGCGAAGAACTCGATCGCCTTCTGGTCGCCATAGACCGCGAGCTTCTCGTTCATCTTGGCGTAGTACTCGTAGCCGCGCTGGTTCTTCATGTGCTCGCCGGCGAACTGATAGTGGTCGAGCACCGTGCGGTAGTAGCCGCCGATGTACTTCATAGCCATGTCGCGCGCCCGCTCGGCGCTGGGGTCGACGAAGATCCAGCCGGCCGAGATCGGTTGCGGCGCCGGCATGCCGTTGATCTCGCGATAGAGCGTGTTGTACTCGGCGAGTTCCTTCTCGACCTCGCGCCACGGCTTCTGCGGGATGATCAGCAGGCCGACGCCGAGCCTGGCCATGATGCGGGCGCTCTCGGGGCTCACGGCCGCGGCGTAGGTCCGGCCGCGGAAGCTCTTGAACGGCGCCGGACGGATCGGCGTCGGCGGCTGGCGGTAGTGCTTGCCGTCGTAGGCCATGACGCCGCTTTCGAGGCCGGTGAGAAGCGCCTCGCCATACTCGACGAACATCTCGCGGCTGTCGCCCATGTCGAGCCGGAAGCCGTCGAACTCGACTTTGCCCGCGCCGCGGCCAAGGCCGAGGATCATGCGGCCGCCCGACAGGTGATCGAGCATGGCGATCTGCTCGGCTGCGCGCATCGGATCGTGCCAGGGCAGCACCACCACCATCGAGCCGAGCTTGGCGTGCCGCCGGCCATGTAGGACAGGAACTGCACGACATCGGGGCACATCGTGTAGTCGGTGAAGTGATGCTCGACCGACCAGATCGAGTCGAAGCCCAGCGGTTCGGCCATGTCCGCCAGAGCCAACTCATTGAGGTAGATTTGGCGGTCGCTCAGCGCCCGGTCGGTGTTCTGGAAGACGACGGCCATCCCGACATGCATGGAGCAATCCCCTCGGCGGTTTGCCGCATGGTAAACAGCCGTTCAGTCGGTTGGAAAGCTTGATTCCGCCGCATTCGGCGGTCATATCGCGGGCATGCGAATTCTGCTGGCTACCCTCTCTGCCGTGGTCCTGCTCGCCGTCGCGGCCCTGCCGGCGAGCGCGCAGCAAGCCGGCGTGGCGGAGGTCGAAAGCTACTTCAATTCGATCCGCACCCTGAAAGCGCGCTTCGTGCAGAGCAATCCCAACGGCTCGATCGTGCAGGGCACGCTCTACGTGCGCCGGCCCGGTCGCATGCGCTTCGAGTACGACGCGCCCTCGCAGCTCAAGATCGTCGCCGATGGCAGCCAGGTCACGATGTGGGATCCCGCCACGCGCGATTTCGGCCAGTGGCCGATCGGCTGGACGGCGGCGTCGTTCCTGGTCAAGGAGCCGCTCGTCCTGTCGGGCGATTTGCAGGTCGAGAAGATCGACCGCGCCGGCGGCGGGCTGGAAGTGACGCTGTCGCAGGCGCGCCGGCCGCAGGAGGGCAAGGTGATCGTCCGACTGGCCGAGAACCCGCTGGTGCTGCGCGGCTGGACGGTGATCGACAGCCGCGGCAACCGGGTCACGGTATCGCTGTCGGACATGCAGACCGGCCTGCAGCTTGCCGATTCGCTGTTCAGGCCGGACACGCCCGATCCGGCGTCGGTGCGGCGTCAGGCCAACTGACGCGCTATAACCCCCTCGCGACGGAATTTGGGGGCAACGGAAAGTGAGTGGACTGATCGTGCGGGCCTCGACCGAGGCCGATGTGGCGCGCTGCACCGAGATCTACGGGCATCACGTCCTGCACGGCACGGCTTCGTTCGAGGTCGATCCGCCGGACCTGGCCGAGATGGGCCGGCGCCGCGCCGCCGTGCTCGACCTCGGTCTGCCGCACCTGGTGGCCGAGCGCGACGGCCGGGTCGTCGGCTACGCCTATGCCGGCAACTGGCGGCCGCGGCCGGCCTACAAATTCTCGGTCGAGGATTCGATCTATGTCGACCACGCCGCGGTCGGCCAGGGCGTCGGCAAGGCGTTGCTGCCGGTGCTGATCGAGCAGTGCACGGCGCTCGGCAAGCGCCAGATGGTGGCGGTGATCGGCGATTCGGCGCAGACGCCCTCGATCCGCCTCCACGCCGCCTGCGGCTTTGCCATGGTCGGCACGCTCGAGGACATCGGTTTCAAGTTCGGCCGCTGGCTCGATAGCGTGCTGATGCAGCGGCCCCTGGGGACCGGCAGCACCGCCCCGCCGGTTGCTTGAGGCGGCCGCCGCATCGTGCTAAGGCTAGTCAGCAG
>VGCQ01000543.1 GCA_016870055.1 Alphaproteobacteria bacterium
TACGATTCCTTGAATGAAAGACGTCGGCTCCGCCCTCACCCTGCTTGCCGTCCTCCTGGCGAGCACCTCGGCGCTCGCCCAGCCGGGCGGCGTGACGATCCTGCGCGGCCAAAGCAGCGATCCGCCAAGCCAGAGCGCGCCGGACAGCGGCATCCGCCGCGTGCCGGGCGCTCCGCCGGCGGCAGCCCCCGCACCGCGGCCGGCGGTTCCGCCGACGGCGTCGCAGCCGATCAACGAAGGCACCAGCAACCTGATCCCGCCGCCCAGCCGGACCGATACGGCTCAGGCGATCACAGGCCCAGCCAAGCCGCTGACGCCGGCCGAGGCTGCTGCCCTCGCGGCCGCCATCAAGGCGGTGGATGAAGGCCGCTGGGCGGATGCCCGCGCCGCCGTCGCCAACTTCCGCCACACCCTGCTCGACCGCTATGTCGAGTGGATCATCCTGCGCACGGCACCCAAGACCGAGGCGAGCTTCGCCGCGACCTGGCGCTTCCTGCGCGAGAGCCCCGATTGGCCCGAGCCCGAGGTGCTGCGCCGTCAGGCCGAGGATCGTATCGGCGCCGAGGCGCCGGCCGCCGATGTCTTTCGCTACTTCACCGCCTTCCCGCCGCTCACCAGCACCGGCCACATGCGCCGCATGGAGGCTGCCAATGCCGCGAGCCCCAATGAGCTGAAGAAGTTCGCGAGCGACAGTTGGCGCAACGCGACCTTCCGCAACGCCGACGAGGCCGAGTTCCTGAATCGCTACGGCCATCTGCTGAGCAGCCAAGACCACGTCGCGCGCTTCGACCGCCTGATGACGGAGGGCAAGGCACAGGTGGCGCGCGAGCTTCTCGCCAAGCTACCGCCCGATTACCAGCCGCTCGCCAATGCGCGCCTCGCCATGGCGACGCGCGCAGCCGATGCCGTGACCGTGTTGCGCGGCGTGCCGGCCGCCAAGCTCGACGAGCCTGCGATCAAGCTCGAACGCACGCAGTGGCTGCGTCGCACTGGCAGCCTCGACGAGGCCAGGGCACTACTCGCGAAGCCGGTGGCCAATCAGAACGACGCCTGGTGGGCCGAGCGCAACCAGGTCGCGCGCGATCTCCTCGCCACCGGCCGTGCCGCCGACGCCTATGCGGTGGTCGTGCCGCACGGCCTCACCAAGGGCGTTGCCTTCGCCGAGGCCGAGTTCCTGGCCGGCTGGATTGCACTGCGCCATCTCAAGGAGACGGCCGAAGCACAAAAGCATTTCCAGACGCTGCACGATGGCGTGGCAACCGATATCTCCAAAAGCCGCGCCGCCTACTGGCTCGGCCGAACCCACGAGGCGGCCGGTCGGGCCAAGGAGGCGAGCGACTGGTATGGCCGCGCCGCCGCCATGGGCCAGACCTTCTACGGCCAGCTCGCGGCCCGCAAGCTGCCGGCTGGTGCGTCGCGGCTGCCGGCCGATCCCGTCGCCTCCGACACCGATCGCCAGACATTGGGCGGTCGCGAGCTCGTCACGGTGGCGCGCTACCTCGGCCAGTCGGGAGACTACGACCGCGCCCGCCCGTTCTTGCTCCGGCTAGCAGCCATGGTGACCGCACCGGGCGAAACCGCCCTGCTCGCCCAGCTTGCGGTCGAGCTACGCCGGCCGGACGTGGCGCTCACCATTGCGCGGCGCGCCACCAACCGTGGCGTCGCCCTGTACGACACCGCCTTTCCCGTGGTCGATCTCGGCGCGACCGGGGCGATCGAGCGTGCCCTGGCCCTCGCCGTGACTCGCCAAGAGAGTTCCTTCAACGTGGCCGCCGTGTCGTCATCCGGCGCACTCGGACTGATGCAGCTCCTGCCCGGCACGGCACGCGACGTCGCCGGTCGCCTCGGCGTGCCGTTCATCCAGGACAAGCTCACGCGCGATCCCGCGTACAACGTGCAACTCGGCAGCCAATATCTCAGTGAAATGCTGGGCCGCTTCGGCGGCTCCTACGAGATCGCGGCCGCCGCCTACAACGCCGGCCCCAACCGCGTGGCGCGTTGGCTCGAGACCATGGGCGATCCGCGCAGCGGCAAGATCGACATGGTCGACTGGATCGAGATGATCCCCTTCGCCGAGACCCGCAACTACGTGCAGCGCATCATGGAAGGCGTCGTGGTCTACCGCGACCGCCTGAACGGCTCGTTCCGCACCGTGCCGCCGGCGCTGGGCCGAAGCTGAACGCGACGCCTGCGTTTCGGCGCTCACCACGTCACCAGAGAAACCTCCGGAATATCGGCGTAGTCACTGCCATTCATGGTCACCAGCGAAGCGCGATGGACGATCGCCTGCGCAGCAATCATGCGATCGAGAAGCTTGCGGCGCGAGTAGCCGGCCCGCGCGACAATGGCCCCATAGACGTCGGCGGCGGCGTCATCGAACGCTATGGTCGGAATGGCGGCGAGCAACGCGTCGAGGCGGGCTCGCCGGACTTGCGCATGGGCGGGCTCGCGGTAGACGCCACCCTCCAGTTCGACGCGGGTGACGATCGACAGCAAGACGGCGTC
>VGCQ01000544.1 GCA_016870055.1 Alphaproteobacteria bacterium
GGGATCAGGCCGGCCTCGGCGGCAGCTCCTGCGAGCGCCGCCTCGAAGCGCAGCATGTGGCGCAAGGTGGCGAGGTCGGAGAAGGCTTCGGCGGCGAGCGCCGACGAGCCCAGGGCGTTGACCAATCGGCCGACCATGTCAGGCGTCCACCATCAAGCGTCTGTCGTCAGACGTCGAAGAACACGGTTTCGCGCGGCCCGCCGAGATGGATCGGCAGGCGCCAGGCGCCCGCATCGTCGCGCTTGGCGATCAAGGTGGCGCGGCGCTCGGGCACGACCAGCGTCAGCACGGGATCGTCGGCGAGCACCGGATCGCCGTCGAAATAAAGGCGCGTGGCCAACCGATTGAGCAGGCCGCGGGCGAACACCGAGACATTGACGTGCGCCGCCTGTAGGCCGCCTTTCGGCCAGGGCACCCGGCCCGGCCGCACCGTGGCGAAGCGCGCCACGCCCGTGGGATCGGTCGAGGCGCGGCCGAAGCCCTCGAAGCCTGCATCGAGTGGCAGGTTGCGACGATCGTCGGGATGGTTGTAGCGGCCGTGCGCATTGGCTTGCCAAATCTCGATCACGCCGTCGGGCACCGCGGCGCCTTCAGCGTCGTGCAGCGACACGGCAAGCTCGAGGCGCTCGCCCGCGACGCCAGGCGGCGCCAAATCGGCGCGGTAGCTCGCGACCAACGTGCTCCAATAGAACGGGCCGACGGTCTGCGACGGTGTCAATCCCCTGGCCATCGCCTACTCCATCGGCGTGGCGTTGCGGCCGCGCAGCAAGATGTCGAAGCGGTAGGCGAGCGCCCATTCCGGCCGCGTCTCTGCCATGTCGAACGATGCCTGCAGGCGCGCGCGCGCCGCCGACGGCACCGAGTTGTAGATCGGATCGAAGGCGAGCAACGGATCGCCGGGGAAGTACATCTGGGTGATCAGCCGCGTGGCGAAGGCCGGTCCGAACAGCGAGAAATGGATGTGTGCCGGCCGCCAGGCGTTGTGATGGTTCTTCCACGGATAGGCGCCAGGCTTGATGGTGATGAAGCTGTAGCGGCCCTCTCGATCGGCGCGGGCGCGGCCGCCGCCGTAGAAATTGGGATCGAGCGGCGCGTCGTGCTGATCGCCGGGATGATGGTAGCGGCCGGCGGCGTTGCATTGCCAGATCTCGACCAGCGCCTCGGGCACCGGCTTGCCGTCCTCGTCGAGCACGCGACCGTGCACGACGATGCGCTCGCCGAGCGGCTCGCCCAGACGCTGCTTGGTGAGGTCGTTCTCGTTGGCGCCGAGGCGCTCACCGCGCAGCAACGGGCCGGTGATCTCCGACAGGCTTTGAGGCAGGACGATCGCCGGCTGCGACGGCGCGCGCGTCGCCGTGGATTTGTAGTCCGGCGACAGGTTGGGCGGATGCTGGCCGATTGCGGGCCGACGGTAGGTTTCCTCGGTCATGGGTGCAGTCTACAGCACAGTGCGTCCGGCTGGCATCAGCTGGACGCACTGTGCTTCGTGATATGGACACCAAACCTGCGCATTTGTGATCAGGGCCTTGTCAGGTCCGCTGCTACTTGGATCTGTTGACGATTTCTCGGTGATAGGAATCCCAAACCTTCTTGTTGAGGTACTCTCGCAGCAACTTGGGACTGCTGGGCCCTTGCAAGGGAGATAGACCCTCACCTTCAGTTTGGATCCGAGGACCCTCGGGCGTACGAACGAGGTAGTGGACCACGTATCCTGGGGCCAGGCCATGGCTCGGCCTCGTCACATTGATGACGATCGGGTTGCCCTCCCTGTCGTACCTAAGGTGGGAAGTAACTTGGCTTAGCGGCGTTCCATAAGGCCGCCGCCAAGGGAACTTGGATGCACCTATGTACAGGTCGTACAAGGCATCAGGCGTCGCTTCGTTCAGTGTACCCGCCGGCGTGGCAGGGCGATTCAACCGGGGAGGACCTGGTGTCGGCTTGTCGATAATGCCTTGAAGAAGCTTGTCAGCGGAAGCGCCGGGTGGCGACAGGACATCAGTCCCGTGATGGTGCGGCGTACTTGGCGCAATTTCCGGGGGAAACCGCTCTACTGGCAGACCGCCCCACGACAGACCCTTTGGCGTTGTACAATCAAGTGTACTTCCATCCGACGTGCATCTGACGGGGGCGACCGCCTGTGCAGCGTCGAGATCGTCGAACAGGTACAAAGCTGTGGGACCCAGGCGTAAACCACTCGGCTCTGGATCGTCCGTGTTCAAACGAAAGCCAGGCACGACTTCTTGCGGTGGCCTGAAGTTGTGGAGTCCGGGAGTGTGCGGCGCCTGGTCATTGCCCAGGTCGATTGAGGGGCGGATCCTGAACATGGCTGTTGCTCGCAAATTGTGGCGACGATGCCTTCGGATCGGCGTTGCCGCCGACGAAAGCCGACGCAACCTAACGAGGCCGGCTGTCAATGTTAATAACTATAGGTTATTATAACACTATCGTTATATCTTGCAAGCATTGCTGTCACCAGCCGACGGCAGC
>VGCQ01000545.1 GCA_016870055.1 Alphaproteobacteria bacterium
ATTCGGCCGGCGCGCATATCGCTTCCATGCTCGCCGCCAACACATCCTATTTGCCCGGCGCCGGCGTCGATCGCGCGCAGCTCGCCGGCTTCATCGGGCTCGCCGGCCCCTACGATTTCCTGCCGCTCACGTCGCGGCGATTGATCGCGATCTTCGGCGGCGCGAGCAACCCCGCGATCGAAGCCGTCACCTTCGCACAGGCGCCGCTGCCGCCCGCCCTGCTGATCCACGGCACCGCCGACACTACGGTCTTCCCGCGCAACAGCCAGAGCCTGGCGGCCGCCTGGCGCGCCGCCGGCGCCGCGGTCGAGCTGAAGCTCTATCCCGAGGTCGGCCATATCGATGTCATCGCCGCGATGTCGGGCCTGCTGTCGGGGCGGGCGCCGACACGCAGCGACGTGCTCGCCTATCTCGACGGCCGCTAGGCCGCTCTGCGGAAGGTCGTTCCGGGGCTAGTGCAGTGCAGCGAGGTTCGCTATTGCTCAGCCCGATAGCGAGGCATTGGGGAACCCCGAGATGATCAACACGCGTTTCACCGAAATGTTCGGCATCAAGCACCCGATCGTGCAAGGCGGCATGCAGTGGGTCGGCCGCGCCGAGCTTGCCTCGGCGGTGTCCAATGCCGGCGGCCTCGGCATCCTGACCGGCCTCACCCAGCCGACACCCGAGGATCTGCGCAAGGAGATCAAGCGCTGCCGCGACATGACCGACCAGCCGTTCGGCGTCAACCTCACCATCCTGCCGACCCTGGTGCCGCGACCCTACGGCGAGTACATCGACGCCATCGTCGATTCGGGCATCAAGATCGTCGAGACCGCGGGCAACAACCCGAAGCCCTTCCTGCCCAAGTTCAGGGAAGCCGGCATCAAGGTGATCCACAAATGCACCTCGGTGCGCCACGGCGTGTCGGCCGAGAAGGCCGGCGTCGACGCGATCTCGATGGACGGCTTCGAGTGCGCGGGCCATCCCGGCGAGGATGACATCCCCAACCTGGTGCTGCTGCCGGCCGCCGCCAACGTCATCAAGATCCCCATGCTCGCCTCGGGTGGCTTCGGCGACGCGCGCGGTCTCGTCGCGGCACTGGCGCTGGGCTGCGACGGCATCAACATGGGCACCCGCTTCATGGCGACCAAGGAAGCGCCGATCCACGACAACGTGAAGAGGGCCCTGGTCGACAGCGACGAGCGCGCGACGGCGTTGATCTTCCGCACCATGCGCAACACCAGCCGCGTGTTCGGCAACTCGGTGGCCAAGAAGACCATCGAGATGGAGCACGAGGGCAAGACCATCCAGGAGATCGGCCCGCTGGTCGCCGGCACCCGCGGCAAGGTGGTCTACGAGACCGGCGACATGGAGCACGGCATCTGGTCGGCCGGCACGGTCATGGGCCTGATCAAGGACGTACCGAGCTGCAAGGAGCTGATCGAGCGCATCGTGCGCGAAGCCGAGGACATGATCCGCGGCCGACTCGCCAAAGCGATCGCAGCCTAGGCGGCCGGGCGCCGCCGTTTCCACCACCGCCACAGCAAGCCGCCGAACGGCGGCAGCAGGCAGACGCCGGCCGCCAGCACGGCAAGGGCCGCCGCGATGCAATCCCAGCCGCGGCGATTGCCCATCAGGCAGTCGGCGTCGGCGATCATGAAGCTCAGCGCCGACAGCATCAGCGGATTGGCGAGGATGGCGACCGGCGCCAGCGTCCAGGCCGGTGCGTCCAAGCCC
This sequence comes from Alphaproteobacteria bacterium, assembly GCA_016870055.1. Lineage (GTDB taxonomy): Bacteria > Pseudomonadota > Alphaproteobacteria > Reyranellales > Reyranellaceae > Reyranella. The sequence goes on from VGCQ01000545.1 coordinate 1,720, forward strand.
GGCTTCCACCGGCAGACGATCGAGCTCACGGCCGCGCCGGCGGCCAACGACGCCCCGGCAACGAGTGTCGCCTGCAGGTTCATCAGCGCGCCCGCCGCCAAGCCCGCGACCAACGCTGCAACGACATGGCCGACGACGAAAGGATGCAGCCGCGGCACGGCCCGTCAGATCGGCATGATGCCGCGACGCGGTGCGGCCGTGGCGTAGGTCGCCGCGCTGATCGGCGCCCCCAGCGAGCGCAGCTTGTCGCGTTGCTCGGCGATCGGCGTGCGCAAGATGCCGTCCTCGAGCCGCGCGAGCTTGGCGAGCGCCGGGCTGGCGAGCGTGCGCCCGACCCAACCGGCGGTGCGCGGCCAACGCGCGGCGTCGATCTGGAAACGCGCCCAAGCGGCATTGCGGAAAAACACGGCGATCGCGATGTCGGCGAGCGACAGCGCGCCGAACCGGAAGCCCTCGGCCGGCGCCTCGCTTTCGAGATAGTCGAGGACGACCGGCACGTCTTCCGTCAGCGTCCGCTCGACCAGCTCGCGATCGCCCTTCTCGCCCCACACCGACGGCCGGATGGCGACCTGGTTGAACAGGCGCCAAATGAACACGTCGCCCATGCGGGTGTCGGCGAACTCCTCCAACCAGCGCGCGCGGGCGCGGTCGGCGATGTCCGTCGGCAACAGCGCCGGCGTCGGCTGCTTGTCCTCGAGGTATTGGCAGATCACCGAGGAGTCGGACAGGACGAGGTCGCCGTCGACCAGCAC
>VGCQ01000546.1 GCA_016870055.1 Alphaproteobacteria bacterium
GACCTCGAGCCTGACCGCGCATTGCAAACGGCACAAAGCGCGGCCGCCGTAGCGTGACCCCCCCCCGCGATGAAAATCGATTGGTTCACGGCTTCTCACGAGAGGCTGCTCACGATGACCAGGCTCGCGGCCGCGATCGCGAAGGATGCCGCCACCGCGACCGGCCCGGACTGCGCCGTCGCGATGGCCGAGACCTGGGCGATCTCGCGGTCCAGCCGCTGATGCTCGTTCGCGAGCTGGCGGAACCGCCGCTGGGCCGCCTGGAAGCCGCGACGGTCCTCGTTCTGCGCGTGGGTGTCGCCCAGCAATTGCGCGATCGGCGGCAGCATGCCCTCGCCAGCCAGGCGGTTGAGCTCGATTTCCAGATGCTCCCGGCGCGGCCGGTGATGCACGGCGTCGAGCACGGGTTTCAAGTGGCGTGCGAGCCACTGCGCGACGTGCGGCGCCGGCGCGCCATGCATGGCGTTCTGCAGCTTGGCGAGCGCGACCAGCGGCGCCATGGCGGCGGCCGGCGAACCCTCGGGCTCGGTCAGCGCCGCCAGCCAGGACGAATCGCTCTTGAAGCGCACGGCGAGGAAGGCGGCGATGTGGCGGTCGATCGGACCGCGCCGCGGCGCGCCCGGCTTCGCGTCGGCCGCGCTCGCCGCGGCCTCGCCGGCCGCCGCCATCTCGAGCGCCGGCAGCAGATCGCGCGCCTCGACGACGCGCCAGCGCTCGATCATCGGGCTGAGGCAATGGGCGTGCGGGTTGAGCTCGTAGACCAGGCGCTCGTAGCCGAAGCCGGGCGCGCCCTTGTTCACCAGCGGCACGAGATTGTCGGACGAGCGCGCATGGCGTAACAGCTCGGTGGCATCGCCGTCCTGCGTCGCCGCCCACTGGCTGGGCAGCCGCTGCATCACCAGGCGCGCCAGCATCTGCCGGCGCTCCGGCTTGTCCTCGGCGATGAAGACGGCGGCGCCAAGGCCGTCGAGCGTGACCGAGACGTCGCGGAAGCGAATCGGCGCGGCCGGGTCGAGCGCCATGCACACCGCGGCAACCAGCCGCGCATTGTCCTCCGTGCCGCCGCTGCTCAAGCCGCCGGGCTTGGAGCGCAGCGCCGTCATGACGGCATCCGCACGCTCCTTGTCGGGCAGAGAGCGCTTGACCCATTCGACAAGGCGCGGCCCGCGCACGACGGATGCCGCGTCTTCCCAGTGCGTCGCGAAGGCGTGGGCAAGTGAACGGCCATCCTCGTGGTCGCCCTCGGCGTAGCGGAACGGCCGGTCGGCGGGCTTGTGGGCGATCGGCGTGCGCACGGCGGGATATCGGCCGGTCAACCACCGCTCGACATCACCTGGCGTCCAGCGCTCGCGCGGCGTGTCGTTGAGCAGGCCGCGCAGCAGATCGACCAGGCCCGGGCTCAGCGCATGGCTGGCGGCAAGCGTGGCGAACGAGCCCTTCGCGATGCGGCCCTTCATCACGGTTTCGGGGCTGAGGCCCGCGACCGGATTGCGCCCGATCGCAAGCGTCAGGATGGTGGCGCCGAGCGAAAACAGATCGTCGGCCGGCCGGCCGTCACCGCGGCCGCTCGGATCGGCCATGGCGCTCTCGATCGGCTCGAGCCAATCCGGCTGATCGAAGGCGGGCGGACCGGTCAGGCACTCGCCGAGCACGACGTCGCCGGCGCCGCGCCCGGTGTAGAAGAAGTTCCACGGCCTGATCGCGCGATGAGTGAGGTTGCGCTCGGCAAAGCGCTTGAGCACGGCGACAGCCGTGCCGATGATGCCGTGCAGCTCCGGACCCGGCATGCGCATCGCCGTATCCTCGGCGCCGTCGACGCCAAGCGCGGTCGCCGCCGCAGCCGCCGGCCCATCCACCATCAGGCGCGGACCGGTCGGCCGCTCGAAGATGAAGGCCAGCTTTCTCTGCCCGTCGAGCGGCCAGTCGAACAGCGCGGAATCGACGAGGCGCAGCATGCCGGCGATCGGCTGCTTGCGCAGCGTCTCGACCAGCTCGACGCGCGCCGGGATGCGCGGCGGACACAGCAGCGCGAACAAGCCGTTGCCGCCGGCCGGCATGAGTTCGACGGAGTAGGCCTTGGCCTGCGGCGAATCGAAACCGGGGATCGGGCGGTCGGGCGAAACGCCATAGCGACCGTCGAGCGAGGCGATGAGGCCGGTGCCGGCACCGTCGCGACCGCCGGCTGCCGCCGGCGCCCCGCGATCGGAGATGCCGCCAGGGGACGTGCCGCCAGGGAACGTGCCGCTGGGCGTGGACGCGCTGGGCTCGCGAGGCGCGGACGGATCCGCGATTGCCATGATGATCCTGCCGTCCCGGCCGCCTGCCGGCGCCATAGGAGATGCGGGGCAATCATATCGCTAAACTGAACTTTGCCCCATTTTCGAGCTAAGCAATTGAAAGTGCGGGGATTTTGGCTTTGACGGTAGTCATGCAATTTGTTTGAGGGGCTCGACAGGCTGG
>VGCQ01000547.1 GCA_016870055.1 Alphaproteobacteria bacterium
GGTGGGTCGCTAGCTCGGCGGTCATGCCGCCACGACCCCCGCGCGCGCCAGCAAGCGCGTCAGCGGATGCCGGTCAGCACGGCGTCGGGCAACCATGTGACTGCCTTGGGGAAGTAGACGAGCAGGGCGACGACCAGGAGCTGCAGGCCGATGAACGGCCAGATGCCGACATACATGTGCCGGAGCGTTATCTCGGGCGGGGCGATACCGCGCAGATAGAAGATCGACGGGGCCATCGGCGGCGTCAGGTAGCCGGTCTGCAGAATGACCAGGAAGAGCACGCAGAACCACACCTTGTCGAAGCCCGCCGCCTCGATCAGCGGCACGGTGATCGGCACGACCATCAGGATGATGACCAGCGGCTCGAGCATGAACCCGGCCAGGAAGACGATGAACATGACGAGCGCGAGCAAGCCCCAGCGGCCGACGCTGAACTCCTTGAGGAAGCCTTGCAGCGTCTCCAGCCCGCCCGAGCCGACGAACACCGCGGCGAACATCTGGCCGCAGGCCACGATCGTCAGGATCATGGCGGTGATGCGCACTGTGCGCATCGTCGAGTCGACCAGCACCGGCCACGACAGGCGCCGGTAGGCGAGCGCCAGCAGCACCGTGCCGAGCGCGCCGGTGGCCGACGCTTCGGTCGGCGTGGCGATTCCCGCCATCATCGAGCCCAGCACCGCGACGATGACCACGACCGGCGGCACCAGCACCTTGCCGGTCAGCGCCAGCTTGGCGGCGAGATCGGGCTCGTCGGCCGCCGGCGGAATGCGCGGCCCATAGTCGGGGCGGATCGTGCACAAGATGACGATGTAGATGATGTAGGCGATCGCCAGCATGAAGCCCGGAATGAACATGCCGAGCAGGATGTTGCCGACCGAGGCGTTGGCGACCGGCCCGATGACGACGGCCAGCACCGAGGGCGGAATGATGGTGCCGAGCGAGCCGCCGGCGCAGATCGTGCCGGAGATCAGGCTCTTGGAATAGCCGTACTTCAGCATGGCCGGGATCGCCAGCAGGCCGACGACGGTCTCGGTCGCGCCGACGACGCCGCTGGTGGCGGCGAAGATCACGCACATGATGACGGTGCCGACGGCTAGGCCGCCAGGTACACGCCGCGTCCACAGGTGGATCGCGTCGAACAGGCGCGAGGCGATGCCGGAAGCCTCGAACATGGCGCCCATGAAGATGAAGAGCGGCACGGCGGCCAGCACCTGGGCGGTCGCCACCTCCTCGATCTTCTGGATGAACTGGTACTGCAGGCCCTCATAGCCGAAGGTCGGCAGGCCGAACAGGACGGCCAGCGCCATCATGGTGAGGGCGACGGGAAAGCCCGTCAGGATCACCGCGATGAGCGCCGGAAACATCCACAATACGCTCATCCGGCAATCCTCACCGCGCTCAGTCTAGATACCATGGCTATCGGTCGCCTCGCCGGACGACTCGACCGGCCGCCCGAGCAGAGACGCTGCACGCTTGATGATCTCGGCGACGATCTGCAGGGTGAAGATTGCGAAGCCGACCAGCAGGACGAGCTTGAAAGGCCACACGATGGGATTCCAGCCGCCCGAACCCGACCGCTCGCCGGTGCGGTAGGCCGTCATGAAATGATCGAACAGGCCCAAGGTCAGCCAGACGACCGTGGGCAGGATGATCAAGGCGAGGCCGATCAGATCGAAGTAGCGGATGCGCGGCCGCGTGCGCTGATCGTACAGCAGGTCGACCCGGACGTGGCTGTCGGTCGCCATGGCATAGGCGATCGACAGCACGAACGAGGCGCCCATCAGCCAGGTGTTGAGGTCGTTGCCCCAGATGGTCGGCGCGTTGAACAGGTAGCGCAGCACGACGTCATAGAGCATCAACGTCACCAGGACGATCACGAGCGCTGCCGCGATCGCCCCGAACAGACGGCTGACGCCATCGACCAGACGCACCAATCCGCGCACCGGCGGACCTGTCGTGCCGTTAACGGAACTCGGAGCGATAGTCCGCCGACGGCTTCCACCGCGCCATGAAAGCGCGTTGGCTCTCGACGACCTTCTTGAACCAGCCACCGTCGGCGGCGATGTACTTGTCTTCCCACTCGCGCGTCGCCTTGGCGACGCCGTCGATGTAGCTCTGGTCGACGCGGATGAACTCCACGCCCTCGGCCTTGAGCTTGGCGAGCGCGTCGGCATCCATGAGGTTGACGTTCATCCACGATTCGATGGTGGAGAGCTTGGCGGCCGCCTCGATCTGCTTGCGCGTCGTGGCGTCGAAGCTGTCCCACAGCGCCTTGTCGAAGATGCACTCCAGGATCGCGCCAGGCTGATGCACGCCGGGCAGGATCACGTACTTGGCGACCTTGTGGAAGCCCAGCGGCATGTTGATGCCGGGGGTCGCCCATTCGATGGCGTCGACGACGCCGCGCTCGAGCGCCGGATAGACCTCGCCACCCGGCAGGATGACGGTCGAGG
>VGCQ01000548.1 GCA_016870055.1 Alphaproteobacteria bacterium
CCGTCAGCGATGTCGAAGCTGACATTACGCAGCGCTTCGACCTGGGCGCCTTCCAGCGTCGAGTAGAGCTTGTCGAGCTGAGAAACAGTGACGACGTTCGGCGCCGGGTGACGGCCCGGCGCCGATGCATCGACCTTGTCGGCCAGGATCACCGTGCCGGACAGGCGGCCGCCTCGGCCCGAATCGCCGCCGCGTCGAAGTTGTTGATCTTGTCGTAGAAGCCCGGAATTTTGTTCATGTAGGTCCCTGGATCGATCTCCTTCTCGATCAGCTTCGCCTCAAGCATGAACTTCTGGATACGTCCATAGGCCTGCGGCGAGGCGTTGCCCCAGAGCTTGCCGCCGTTCATGGCGTGCGCGTCCTTCATGGAATCCAGCTGGGCCTTGAGATTGTTCATGTCCCAGCGGATCAAGGTCGCCTCGTCGCCGCCGCTGGGCTTGGTGTTGGGCCAGCGTGCCCAATGCAGGCGGCGCGAGCAGTCGGGATTGGCGAAGGTGAACTCGCTCGCCTTGGCCGCACCGCGCGCGATGGCCTCGACCATCGCCGGATCGCTGTCGATCGTCTTCTGCAGCGTTGAGAAGGTAAAGTCCGGGAAGGTTCGCCAGTCGGGCCCGATGAGATAGCGCAGCTTCAGGCCCGCGTTCTCGAAAGTCGCTTGGGCGGAGGCCCAGAAGAGCAGCGCCTGCACCTTGTTGGTGCGCAGCGCGTCAACCGGCGGGGCACCCAACCCGACGGCCACGATCTGCACATCCTTGTCGGGATCCATGCCGTTGGCGCGCATATAGCTTTTCATGAAGGCGATACCGCCGGTAGCGAGGCTGAACACGCCGATGGTCTTGCCCTTGAGATCCTTCACATCCTTGATCGGGCCGTCCTCCGGCACCGAGAGCGACCAGTCGATGACACCGTTGTTCATCACCACGCGCGCCGGGATGTTGTTGACGACGTTGGCCTGGATGACGACGCTGGAGTTGAGCTGGGCGAAATCGGCATTGCCGGCAACCATCTGCTGCAGCGCCTGTAGCGAGGCACCCACAGGCAGCACCTCGACGTCGTAGCCCTCCTGTTTCCAGTAATCGAGCGCCAGAGGCATCATCAGCCAAGGGTAGGCGAGATTGAGGTTCGTCGTGCCGACCGCGATCTTCACCTTCTTGAGCGGGCGAGCCTGCGCCAGTTCCTCGGCCGCGGCGGACACCGGTAGGCAGATCAGACTGGCGAACAGGGCGACGGTCGCCGCCTGCACCCAACCACGAAAACTTACGCTCATCGATCCCTCCTCCATGGCGCGGCGCCACTATCGACGCCTGTCCCCGCGCTGAGCGCTGGCGACTCGTCTCCGGTGGCGCTAAGTTTGATGCGGAAAAAGTCTAGCATGTTCCATGCCAATGAACAGTTCTTGAGCCCTACTGGAGACGCCGCGTGCTGCCGTTGAACGCAATGGTTGAACAAATGCCGAAGGCCGAGCTGCACATGCATCTCGAGGGCTCTCTTGAGGCCGATCTACTATTCGCCCTCGCGCGCCGCAATGGCGTCGCAATCAATTACAAGACGGAGGACGATCTTCGGGCGGCGTATAACTTCACCAACCTGCAGAGCTTTCTCGACATCTACTACGCCGGGCTGACCGTGCTCCGGAAGGAGCAAGATTTCTACGACATGACCCAGGCGTATCTCGAGCGAGCACGCGCCGATAACGTGATCCATACAGAGGTTTTCATCAGCCCGCAGGCGCACACGCGGCGCGACGTGCCTTTCGCCGCCATGTTCAACGGCATCGATCACGCGCTGCGCGACGGAGAGAAGCGGCTCGGCATGACTACGCGGCTCATCCTCGGCATCCAGCGGCAATTCCCGGAGGCGGACGCGTTCGCCATGGTCGAGCAGGCGCTGCCTTATCATGACCGCGTCGCAGGCATTGGCATGGGGGGCCCCGAAGTTGGCAACCCTCCCGGGAAGTTTTCCCGCGTCTTCCAGCGCGCCCGTGAGTTGGGCTGGCGCACGATGGCCCATGCAGGCGAAGAAGGACCGGCTGCCTATGTCGCCGAGGCAGTCGACGTCCTGAAGGTGGACCGGATCGACCACGGCGTGCGCTGCGACGAGGACCCAGCCCTGATGGCCCGTCTGCGCGATCTGCAGATCCCGCTGACTGTCTGCCCCATTTCCAACGTCAAGCTACGGGTCTACCCGGACCTCGCCACCCACAACCTGAAGCGCCTGCTTGACGCCGGGCTGTGTGTCACGGTGAATTCGGATGACCCGTCCTATTTTGACGGCTACGTCAATCGCAACTACATTGGCTGCATGGAGGCGCTGGGGTTGAGCGCCGACGACATCTATCACCTGGCGCGCAACAGCTTCATCGCCGCCTTCCTCAGCGACGGCGAACGCCGTAACTACCTCGCCGCGCTCGATACGTTCTGGACGCGGAACGGCGGCA
>VGCQ01000549.1 GCA_016870055.1 Alphaproteobacteria bacterium
CAAGTCGAAGAACAACGAGATCTTCCGCAAGTGGCGCATCAAGCAACGCACCAACGACGAGATGCGCGCCGACTTCATGAAGCGCGCCACCGAGGTCGCCGCCAAGTACGGCCTGACGCTGCCGGAGGTGCGGCAAGCGGCGTGAGCAAACTCGTCGCCCTGCCGGCGCCGTTGCTGCAGCAACTCAAGGACGAAACTGCTGCGGCCGCCTGGTTCGCCGCGCTGGGCGAGCCGTTCACCGGAGGGGATCGGGCCGACGCCGAGGCCTATGCTGCTTCGTTGGATGTGGGCGCGCTCGAGCTGGGCCAAGCTCACGACTGGCCCGAGGCCGAACGGGTCTTGCAGGCGCCCGACTGGTCGAAGGAGTGGTGGGATCGCGAGGAGGCCGCGCGCCGCGCTCTGCTCGCCGAAGCCCAGAAGCACCATCCGGAACGCGCGCTGTGGACCGCGCTCACCGAACTCACGACCGCGACGGGCGAGATCGTGCACGGCAAGGCCGCCGCTGCGGTCGCGCGCATGGGCGGCGCGGCCAAGGCTTCGATTCACGTCGCGGCGGGGGCTGCGTCGCAGGCGGTCTATCAGCTTGCGCTGGCGCGCCTGGTTCAGGCGCCCAGCTCGCCGTTCGAAAGCAAGTTCCGACTGTTCGCCGCCGGGCGCTGGCCGCTCGGCGTGGTCGGCACTAGGCTGGTGCTGTTCTGAAAGGACGGCGTCGATGACCTATCGGGCACCGGCTCGCCGCATCGGCCGGCTGAAGCGGCCGTTCGGCGATCTCTACTATGAAGTGTCGGGTAGCGGCCCCGCTTTGCTGTTAGCCCACGGATTGGGCGGCAACCATTTGAGCTGGTGGCAGCAGGTGGCGCATTTCGCGCCCTCCTACACGTGCGTGTCGTTTGCTCATCGCGGCTTCGCGCCATCCGACGCGATCCCGGGTGGCCCCGATCCCGCCGACTATGCCGACGACCTCGCCGCCTTGATCGATCATCTCGAGTTTCCCGATGTGCGGCTGGTCGGCCAGTCGATGGGTGGCTGGACGGTGTTGGAATACGCCATCGCCCGTCCCGGGAAGGTCAAAGCGCTGGTGCTGAGTTCGACGTCCGGCACGCTCGATCGTCGCAGCTGCGATCCCTCGGGTGGCGCGCAGTACGATGCATGGGCAAAGGACGCCGAGGTCGAGGCCGCCGCCGGTCTCGCCGACGGCATCCATCCCGCCATGGGACGGCCGGCGGCGGCGCGTTCGCCGGCGCTGCACCTTCTTTACGCCAGCATCGACACCATGGCTGGCAGTCTCGACAAGGAGAAGCTGCGGGCGAGCCTGCGTCGGACCGCGACGCGCCGCCTCGCCGACCTCGGGACTTTTCGCGTACCGACGCTGTTGATTGCCGGCGGCGAGGACATCGTGTTTCCGGCATTCCTGGCAAATGCGATCGCGGCAAGCCTGCCCTGCGGCCGGGCGGAGCTTCTTCCCCACGCCGGTCACTCGCCATACTTCGAGGAGCCCGCTACCTTCAATCGCCTGGTGGAGGCGTTCCTCGCGCTCCACCGCTAGGAGGAATGTTGTCCAGGGACAACCCGCGGATCGCCATTCTGGGATTCGCCATCGAGTGCAATCGCTTTTCGCCCGTCGCGACCGCCGCCGATTTCGAGCAGGACGTCGACATCCGCGGCAATCAGATCGTGAGCGAAGCGCGATCCGCCGCGTCGATCACCCTGCCCGACCTGCCCGGCTTCTTCACCGAGATGGACCGTACCGGCCAGTGGACCCCGGTGCCGCTGCGCGTCTCGCAAGCGCAGCCCGGCGGACCGGTGGAGGAGAATTTCTTCAAGGCGTTCCTGGCCGAGATCGAAACCGGCCTGAAGGCGGCCCTGCCGCTCGACGCGGTCTTCGTCTCGGCGCACGGCGCGGCGCTCGCGCAGGGCACCGACGATCCCGACGGCGATCTGTTCGAGGTCGTCCGCCGCGTCGTCGGTCCCGACATCCCGGTCATCGCCGTGTTCGACCTGCACGCCAACGTCTCGCGCAAGATGATCGACAATCTCTCGGTGTTCGTGGGCTACCTCGAGAACCCGCACACCGACATCCACGAGCGCGGCGTCGAGGCCGCCAAGCACATGCGCGAATGCCTGGCCGGCCAGCGCACCGCCATCGAGATGGTCAAGCTGCCCCTGGTGCCGCCGCAAATCTCCCTGCTGACCGCGCAAGGCCCCTACGCCGACTTGGTCAAATACGGCCAGACCAAGGTCGGAGGCGACATCGTGAACGTCTCGGTGATGGCCGGTTTCGCCTACTCCGACAGCCCCAAGAACGGCCTCACCGCCGTGGTGACGGCGCGCAACGCCAACCGGCGGGCGGCGGCCGAACTCGCGCTCGACATCGCCAAGCGCGGCTGGGCCATGAAGGAGCGGTTCAAGCGCGCCATGGTTCCGCTCGCC
>VGCQ01000550.1 GCA_016870055.1 Alphaproteobacteria bacterium
AGAGCACGGGTTCGATGGCACCAAGGACAAACCGACCTCTGTGCCGGCGACGCACCACCATGCTACTCCAGCCCCCGGGCCGTTTCATTCTTCGCGGGTCGGCAACACCGGTGGGCGGCTAGAGCGGAATCCGACCAGGTTGAACCGCGTGCGGTTCAATCTGATCGGATTCATGCGCTCGGGCGATGCTTGTTGCACCGGGCACAGTCCGCCCAGCTGATTCCAGCTGGGCGGACTGTGTTCTAGACTGCCGGCATGCGCCAATTCCCGCCGCGACGCCTGATCTGCCTGACCGAGGAGACGGTCGAGACGCTCTATCTCCTGGGCGAGCAGGACCGCATTGTCGGTGTCTCGGGCTACGCCGTGCGGCCGCCTGAGGTGCGGTCCAAGCCGCGCGTCAGCGCCTTCACCTCGGCCCGCATCGACAAGATCATGGCCCTGCGCCCGGACCTCGTGCTCGCCTTTTCCGACCTGCAGGCCGACATCGTGGGCGCGCTGGCCAAGGCCGGGGTCGCGGTTCATCTGTTCAACCAGCGCGACCTTGCCGGCATCTTCGCCATGATCCGCACCGTCGGCGCCCTGATCGGCGAGAGCGACAAAGCCGAGGCGTTGGCGCGCTCGCTCGAGACGCGGGTTGCCGAGGTCGCACGGGCGGCCAACGGCGTGCCGCGACCGCGTGTCTACTTCGAGGAATGGAACGATCCGATGATCTCGGCCATCGGCTGGGTCTCCGAGCTGATCGAGGTGGCGGGCGGCCAAGACGTCTTCGCCCATCTGCGCGGCGGCGCCACGGCGAGCGAGCGGATCGTATCGTCGACCGACGTGATCGCAGCCGAGCCCGAGGTGATCCTGGCCTCGTGGTGCGGCCGCAAGGTCGTGCCGCGCCAGATCGCCGAGCGTCCGGGCTGGGCGACGCTTCCCGCCGTCGCCCGCGGCCGCATCGTCGAGATCAAGTCGCCGCTCATCCTGCAGCCCGGCCCTGCGGCGTTGACCGACGGGCTGGATGCGCTGCGCGCCGCGTTATTACCTTCGATGTAATTGAGAGCGTGGCGGTCCGCGCCCACCTTCGGCTCATCGACAGCCGAGGAGGGTTAAAATGAGTTTTCAATCCCGACAGCGCCTCGCCGATCAGTTTGTCGTGCTGTTGACGCCGGCATCGCCGCGGCGATCGCTGTGGCGGCGCCTCCTGATGACGCGCGACCTGTGGCGCGAGCGCATCGCGACGCGGCGCTACCTGGCGGCGTTGGATGCCCGCAGCCTGCGCGATGCGGGCATTTCGCCGGCGGCGGCCGCCTACGAGGCGAGCAAGCCGTTTTGGCGACCGCTTGGTGCGTTGCGCTGAAGCGCCTCGACGTTCCGCGCCGTCGTGCAAGCGCGATGGCGCGGAACGTTGATCGAAATCCGTGTGTCATCGCCGTGACAAGGGCTTCGTCGGACCCTGCCGCCTCATATTCGCCACAACGACCCGCCGTGGTCGGATGGCGAGAGTTCGTCACAGCGGAGGGGGAAGGCCGGATGACACCGTCGCAGCTCGATCGCGCCTGCACGCTGTTCCTCGACCTCGACGGCACGTTGCTGGAGATCGCGGCGACACCGGATTCGGTGGTGGTGCCGTCCGATTTGCCGCGGCTGCTGGGCGGGCTCCATCTGCTGCTGGGCGGCGCGCTGGCGATCGTCACCGGCCGTTCGGTCGAGGCGGTCGACGCATTGCTCACGCCCTTTGTCGGCAGCGTCGCCGGCGAGCACGGTGCAGTGCTGCGTCACTACGACGGCAGGGTCGAGGATACGGTCGGAGCGCGCAGCGTTCCACTTCTGTGGCGCGAGTCGCTGCGCGTCGGTGCCGAACATTGGCCTGGTGTATTGGTCGAACGAAAGCCGCACGGCGTCGCCGTGCACTATCGTCTGGCGCCGCAGCGCGGCGGCGATGTGCAACGGGCGGTGCGGGCGCTGGTGCGACCCGATCATCGCCGGTTTCGCCTGTTCGAGGCCCATGCAGCGGTCGAGATCGGGCCTCGAGCGGCGTCCAAAGGCCGGGCCGTCGAGCGGCTGATGGCCGATCCGCCGTTTCATGGCCGACGGCCGCTCTTCATCGGAGACGACGAGACCGATGAAGCCGGCATGGCGGCTGCGCGCGCGTTGGGAGGCGAAGGCCTGCTTGTAGCCGAAGCCTTCGATGGCGAACCGGCGGCGGTGCGCGCTTGGCTGGCGCGCGGCGTCGAGGTGCTGGCCAGGCGTCCACCGCCCGACCTCGCGCCGGCAAGTGGCCCATGAGCAGCCTCGACCTCGGCGTCGTCGGCAATTGCGCCGTCGCAAGCTTGATCGACCGCCACGGCCGGCATGTCTGGCACGGGCTCGGCCGGCCGGACGGCGATCCGGTGTTCAACGCGCTGCTCGGCGGCAACGATCCTACGGCCGGGTT
>VGCQ01000551.1 GCA_016870055.1 Alphaproteobacteria bacterium
AGGCCAACGACGGGTGGCCTGCAGTGCATGGCGGATCGCAGCCGGATCGACAGACACGTCCTGCGTGTTGGCGTTTCGTTCACGCCCTTCTTGGCGGTCCCCAACGTTCACGACAGGCGTACCAAAGGAAGCCGCTTCCACGATGCCGCTGCTGGAGTTGCCCACGAGCACGTCCGCGCCTGCTAGCACTGACACATAAGTCTGCCGCGGCAGATGAGTCACAACACGCAGGGCTGGGTAACTTTCACTTGCGGCATTGATCACCTTCCTGATGCCATCGGATCCCGCATCGGCATTCGGCATCAAGCAGAGCACCTGGAAGTGCTCGGCGAGTACCGCGTTCAGCACCTGCGTCATTTGGTTACCTGCATCGGTCGCATCCTGAACCACGGGGTGAAACAGCACGACGGCGATGGGAGCGCCGGGGTCCAGACCGACGCTGGAGGCCCAGTCACCCCTGGGCACACTGGCCAGCGCTTCGAGCCCCACCAGGCCCGGGGCGCCAACGACATGGATCCGGTCTTCCGGCTCACCCATGCGCCGCAGGCGCTCCGCTGCACCACGTGTAGCTGGGGCATGCACGTGAGCGAGCTTGCTGATCGCATGGCGGATCGCGTCATCGACGCTCCCAGACCGGTCACCGCCACAGAGATGAACGACTGGCACCCCGGCAAGCACAGCCGACATGGCAGTGGCCAGCATTTCCCAACGGTCACCGAGCAGCAAACAGATGTCCGGACGCCGTTTACGAAAGTACGTGGCACTGGCCAACGCGACAGCGGCAGCACCGCGCGCCATCGCCCCCCCGTCATCGGTGTCCACGTCCACAGCCCATTCGGCGACCACGGGCAATCCGCAGGCACGCACTTCCGAGACCGTGGAACCGAATTTGGCCGACAGGTGCATGCCGGTCGCGGCGATTTCGACCGACAGTCCTGCGCGTGAGTGGACCTCTCGCAAGGTGGGGAGCATGAGGCCGAAATCGGCCCGCGTGCCGGTGAGGTAGAAGACGCGACGCATCGTCAGCCGAGATCCTGCCAAGTCAGGCGGTGGCCCGCGGGCAAAGCGCGTGCAGTTTGGCGAACCTGCAGTTCTTCCCAGTGCTCGGGACCGATGCCGTCACCCGGGCGCAGGAAACTTACGTTGTCGGCGTTGATGGGACTGTTTGCTGGCAGAGCCCGGCGCGTAAAGGCACTGCGCCGCACCAAGGCTCGCACAGGCAGTTCACTGGTGGTCGGTTGCTTAATGCCGTCCCCTAGCGCCGATTCCACCGCCCGGGTTGCGCGAACCAGTTCGCGCAACTGGGCAGGGTCTAGCGAAGCCTGGTGGTCAGGCCCGGGGAGGCTGCGGTCCAAGGTGAAGTGCTTCTCGATTACGGTGGCGCCGAGCGCGACAGCAGCGAGGCTCACCTCGATGCCGAGAGTGTGGTCCGAATAGCCCACGGGAACGCGGAGTTCGTGGGCGAGGCTTTGCATGGCCCGCAAGTTCACGTCGCCGGGCAATGCGGGGTAATTCGAGGTGCAATGCAGGACTGTGAGCCAGTCCGGCTGGTCGTTGGCGGTATGGCAGGTACGCAGCCAGTCCACCGAACGACGGACCTCCTCCATGCTCGCCATGCCGGTCGACAGGATCAGGGGTAAGCCCCGCCTGGCCAGTTGTTCGATAAAGGGACGGTGGGTCAGTTCGCCGGAGGCGATCTTGATCCGGCGCATGCCCAGACGCAACAGCAAGTCCGTTGCCCACTCGTCGAAAGGCGTGGACATGAATTCAATGCCACGATGCACACATCGCTCGGCGATGCGCTCATGGGCAGCCTCGTCAAGCTCAAGCGCCCGGATCATGTCGTACTGATCACCGTTACCCGTATGGGTCTTCTGGTATTCGGCCTTCTCGGTGCCCCGGGTGATAACTTGATCGGTGCGGAAGGTCTGGAACTTGACGGCATCTGCGCCGGCCGCAGCCGCCGCGTCAACGAGTTGCAAGGCCAGTTCGGGACTGCCATTGTGATTGACGCCGGCCTCGGCAATGATGAAACAAGCCATGGGGGTACTCCTCAGAAAATCACCAGGCGGTGAGGCCACCGTCGACCACCAGGTTGTGTCCGGTCACGTACGACGCCTCGTCCGAAGCGAGATAAACTACTGCGCCGCTCATTTCATCCTGCTGGGCCATGCGACCCAAGGGAACGCGTACGCTGTAACGACTCACAAACATGTCGTTCTGGCCACTGAAAACGCCCCCTGGCGTGATCGCGTTCACCCGCACGCCGCAGTGCCCCCAACGTGGCAAGGTACTTCGTCAGGCCGAGCAGGGCGGCCTTGCTGGCGGAATAAACCGCAGGCGAGTTGATGGCCCGCCCTTCATACTGGGCGCCCTCGTAGATCCTTTG
>VGCQ01000552.1 GCA_016870055.1 Alphaproteobacteria bacterium
CTGGTCGTTCACGGCGGTCTCCCTTGCCCTTCGAGGAGCGGCGATCATTGCCGCCGCTCTCCTGCCGCGCAAGCGCCGCGCTCGGCCGCAGCGCATTGCGCACGACTTGAGCAAGGTCACGGAGCGGGAAAGAGTCCGTGTCGCGAAAATTGAGGCAGCCGACACCACCGGCGACCTCGGGATGCTTGGCGCGGAAGGCAGCGATGCGAAAGGCCGAACAGGTGTAGACCGACAAATACTTCTTCTGCCCGGCCCACGCGAGGAACTGCCCGTCGAGGCGATAGGTCGGCATGCGATAGCCGAGGCCGCACTCGGCTTCAGGAAACAACCGGCGCACCAGCGAGTCGAGCGCCGCGCCGCGCTCCCGGCGAATGCCCGGCAGCGCGGCGATGTAGGTGGCGATCGGCGTTCGGCTGGTCAGGCAGCCTTCGCCGGATGGTAGTTGGCGTAGAAGCTCTGGCCCTTGGCGGCCATGTCGCGCAGGAGCTTCGGCACCTCGAATTGCTTGCCGTACTTCTTGGTGAAGTCGTCGCATTCGGCGACGAAGGCCTTGATGCCGACCTGGTCGATCAGGCTGATGGCGCCGCCGGTCTGCGGCGCGAAGCCCAGACCCATGATCGAGCCGACGTCGCCGTCCTGCGGGTTGGTGAGCACATTGGCTTCCAGGCAGCGCGCAGTGTCGACCGCCTGGACATAGAGCAGGCGCTTCTTGATCTCCTGCTCCTTGGCGCGCTTGTCCTCGCCCTCGCCGTAGAGCAGCTTGGGATCGGCCGGGAAATGCTTCTGCAGCTCCGGCCACAGCCGCTTCTTGCCGTCGGCCGGATACTCGTAGAAGCCCTTGCCGTTCTTGCGGCCGAAGCGCTCCAGCTTCTTGACCATCAGCTCGAGGATGTCCTCGGTGCCCGAACCTTCGTACTTCTCGCCGGCCGCCGCAGCGTCGCGCCGCGTCTGGTCCATGATCTTCCACGACAGGTCGATCGCGACCTCGTCGTTCAGCGCCAGCGGGCCGACCGGCATGCCGGCCAGCCGCGCGCAGTTCTCGATCATCGCTGCCGGCACACCCTCCTTCAGGAGCCGATGGCCCTCGCTGATGAAGGCGCCGCACACGCGGCTGGTGAAGAAGCCGCGGCTGTCGTTGACCACGATCGGCGTCTTGCGGATCTTCTGCACGAAGTCCATGGCGCGCGCCAAGGTCTCGGGCGAAGTCTTCTTGCCGACGATGATCTCGACCAGCGGCATCTTCTCGACCGGTGAGAAGAAATGCAGGCCGATGAAGTGATCTGGCCGCGCCGACGCCTCGGCCAGCCCGCTGATCGGCAAGGTCGAGGTGTTGGAGGCGAACACCGCGGTGGCGGGCAGCGTCGCTTCGGCCTTCTTGGTCGCCTCGGCCTTGACGTCGCGGTTCTCGAACACCGCCTCGACCACGAGCTGGCAGTCCTTCAGGGCGCCGAAGTCGGGCGTCGCCGTGACCTGCGCCAGCATGGCATCGCGCTTGTCCTGGGCGAGCCGGCCGCGCTTCACGAGCTTGTCGAGCTCGCCGGCGATGTGCGCCTTGCCCTTGTCGGCCGACGCCTGGTCGCGGTCGATCAGGACGATGCCCAGGCCGGCCTGCACCGACACGGTGGCGATGCCCGAGCCCATCAGGCCCGCTCCCAGGATGCCGATCTTCTTATATTCCTGCTTGGGCACGCCCTTGGGCCGCCGCGCCAGCTTGTTCGCTTCCTGCAAGCCGAAGAACAGCGTGCGGATCATGCTCTTGGCCACCGGATCGCGCAGCAGCGAGACGAAATAGCGTGTCTCCACGCGCAGGCCGGCATCGAACGGCAACTGCAGGCCTTCGTAGACGCAGCTCATGATCGCCTTGGGCGCGGGATACACGCCGTTGGTCTTGCCGGCGATCATGGCGTTGCCGCCGATGAAGGTCTGGACACCGGGCGGGCTCCACACCTGGCCGCCGGGGAAGCCCGGAGTCTTGAAGCCCTTGCGGTCCCACGGCTGGACGGCGCGACCGTCGATCGCCTTGGCGCCCTTGCCGGCATATTCGGGCACGACCTGCTCGGTGGCGGGCGCGGTCAGCCACGCCTTGGCCTTGGCCAGGAGCTCGTTGGCCGGCACGACCTCGTGGATCAGACCCAACCCTTTGGCGGCATCGACGGTGAGGTCCTTGCCCTCGAGCAGGATGGGGGCCGCGTTCATCACGCCGATCAGACGCGGGATGCGTTGCGTGCCGCCGCCGCCCGGCAGCAGGCCGATCTTGACCTCGGGCTGTCCGACCTTGGCCCTGGGATTGGCTGCAGCGATGCGGTGATGGCAGGCGAGGCAAATCTCGAAGCCGCCGCCCAGCGCCGTGCCGTTGATCGCCGCCACGATCGGCTTG
>VGCQ01000553.1 GCA_016870055.1 Alphaproteobacteria bacterium
CACTGAGTGCTGCCAGGCCTCGACCCGGCGGCGGAACTCCAAGAGCGCCAGGCGCGAGTTCGAATAGTTGGCCTTCAGCATGTCGTTCGAGAGGTACGCGTAGGGCACGCCGAGCGCGGCAGAGACCTGCAGCAGAGTGCGGTACTGGAACGGCTCGTAGGAACCGCCGACGTCGGCGGGCGCCGAGGTCTGGATTTCCTCGCCGGGCTCCAGCATCACCACCTGCCCGGGCTGCACGTCCATGGTCCGCTCGCCGTCCGGCTCCGTCTCCTCGGCCATGTCGAAGGGCTCGCCCGGCGCCGGGGTGGTGACGAAGAGGGCGTACATCGCCGCCACCTTCTTGCGGTCGAGCTCGGCGTCGTCGTACTGGTCCAGGAGGAACAGCTTGACGATGGCCGGCGCGAAGCGGGACACGCCGCGCAGCTGCCCGGCGTCCACCGGATCGATGACGTGCACGATCTCGGAGGCGGGTACCCGCACGGTTTCTCCTACTAACCCGGGATCGGTGACATCGCCGGGATGGCGGCGCAGAAAGTGGTACGCGACCCGGCGGCCGATGCGATCGAACTCGATGCCCTGGCGGACGACGTTGCCGGAGGGCAGCGTCTCGGTCCGCGACAGCGGCAGCATCTCGGCGGAGACCATCTGCAGCTGCAGCGGCACCGCCAGGCCGTCCTCGGGGCGGCGCGGCCGGAAGCGGAAGAACACCTCGCCCGCGATGAACACCTCCCGGACCGCCCGGCGCTGCAGGCCGTAGAAGTCGGTGAAACCCTCGGCGTCGCTCTCGTCGGTCCAGGCCAGCCACAGCGCCTGCACGCGCGCTTTCAGCTCCGCATCGCCGATCAGCGACGACGGCTTGATGCCGGCGCCGACCACGTTGCCGGCCCAGCTCTCGATGGCATTCGCCGCATAGCCATTGTTGCGGATCAGGTGCCGGGCGCGCGCCGTGATGTCGGGTCCGGCGGCGGCGATCAGCGTGTTGAGATGGGCGCGCGAGGGCTGGAAGGCCCTGAGCCGGCGATTGCCCATCCCCGCCTCGAAGCCCCCATTGAACCCACCAATGAAGGCGCCGATGCGGCGGCGGATCGATGCCAGCACGATCAGAGTCCCTTGTCGGCATAGACGAGAATCCGGCGGCGCGGCCCCCTTTTCTCCAGCTGGGCGATGCGCCGCTCCAGGTCGGCCAGCACCTTGTCGGCCTGGGCCAGGTCGTACTGGACGCTGCGGTCGCCGACCGAGACGCGGCTGACCAGCGAATTGCGCCGCGCCAGCACCCGCTCGCGCTCGGCCTTGAGTTCGTCGAGAGTCATGGGCGGTTACGCCATGTAGGAGGAACGGAACACTTTGCGTCCCTTGCGGACGGGACGGCGAACGAGGCCAGCGCTCGGGGCCGCATCGGTATCGGTTGCGCTCTCGGAATCGACGGCTGCAACACCCACCTGTCTTTCCAGGTCGCGCCACTTGGCCTCCGCCCAGCGGTCGGCGCCGAGAATCCAGACGGCGGCACGGGCATAGACCCGGCAGTCGAGGGCCTCGTTGCGCTCGCGGAGCTTCTGCCATTCGAGCCGGACGAAGCCGCGCCGGGTCGTCACCGTCACCAGCTGCTCGGCGACCAGCTGCTTCACCCACTCGGCATCGGTCCACGACGGCAGATGCACCGTTCCGGCCGGAAAGCAGGCACCCGCCGCCCGCTCCTCGTCGGTCGGTCGGTCGAGGCGCAGGTATCGGTAGGTCTCCGACTTGAAGGTGGAGACGGCGACGGTCCAGAGCCGGGCCCCGCGCCGCACCTTCTTGCCGCCCTCGGTCGAATCCACGTAGGTCGGCCCCGAGACCGGCACCGAGCGGTTGAAGCCTTCGACGCCCTTGACCGGCGCCACCTGGCCGAACCCGGCCCGGCGCGCCCACGCGTACACGGCGGGGGTCTCGTAGCCGGTATCGATGGCGAGGCGGGCGATCCCCATGGCCGTCCCGCCGGCGTGCACCCAGGTGCGGCCGAGCAGCTTGTCCAGCCCAGCCCAGGTCTCGGCCTTCTCCGGGCCGCCCTCGACGACGATGTGGTCGATCAGCCAGCTTTCCAGGCCCCGGCCCCAGGCCCAGACGTCGACCTCGATGCGGTCCTTCTGAACGTCGGCGCCAGCGGTCAGGAACAAACCACCGCTCGGCACGGTGCCGATCTGCCAGTCCTCGCGGCGTTCATAGAGCCGTTGCCAGTCGGGCGCTTCGCCGGTTTCGATCCAGGTCTCGCCCAACACGCCGTTCTTGAAACTGCGCTTGGCTTCATCGGTCGCCAGCGACGCTTCCCACATGCGCGCGATCATCGCCCAGCTCATCCAGCCGACCGGCGAGTAGAGCGCCGACAGATGGAACCCGATCGTG
>VGCQ01000554.1 GCA_016870055.1 Alphaproteobacteria bacterium
TCGGCCTGCACAAGGGTGGCGGGCTGGCGGTGATTTGCGACCTGCTGGCCGGCGCCCTGACCGGTGGACGCACCCACAGTCCGCGCACCATCAAGAAGGAAGGCACCGACATCATCAACAACATGCTGTCGATCATCATCGATCCCAAGGCGATGGGCGGCGTCGAGGCCTTCGAGGACGAGGTCGAGACCTTCATCACCTGGGTGAAGTCGGCCCGACCACAGCCCGGCGTGGCCGAGGTGCTGGCGCCGGGCGAGCCCGAGCGCGCGCGCCGCGCCGATCGCCAGAAGAACGGCGTGCCGATCGACGGCACGACGTGGCAGCAACTGCTCGACGTGGCACGCAAGGTGCGTCTGAACGACACCGAGATTCCGCAGATGGCCGCCGCCTGAACCGAGGGGAGACCGACTATGGCCAAGATGAGACTCTACTATTCGCCGGCATCGCCCTATGCCCGCAAGGTCCGGGTCGCGGCGCTGGAGACCGGCCTCGACAAGAAGATCGAGCCGATCAACGTCGCGCTGACGCCGACCGTGCCCAACGCCGATGTCGACAAGCACAACCCGATCGGCAAGATCCCGGTACTGTCGGTCAAGGGAATGGACCTCTTCGACTCGCCGGTGATCTGCGAGTATCTCGACCACCAGCACAAGCGCCGCAAGCTCCTGGCGCGCAAGGGCCGCGAGCGCTGGGTGGCGCTGCGCCTGCAGGCGATGGGCGATGGCTTGCTCGATGCCGCCTTGCTGGCGCGCTACGAAAGCTTCCTGCGGCCGGAAGACAGGCGATGGCCGGAATGGTCGCAGGGCCAGATGAAGAAGATCGACGGCGTGCTCGACCAGCTCGAAGCCGAGGCCAAGTCGCTCAAACGCAAGCCGACCTTGGGCAACATCACGGTCGGCTGCGCGCTCGGCTACCTCGACTTCCGCTTCGCCAGCCACGATTGGCGCGCCAAGCGGCCCAAGCTCGCCAAGTGGTTCGCCGCCTTCTCCAAGCTGCCGTCGATGAAGGCGACGGTGCCGCCCCCGGCCTGATCGGCGCGCCATGACGGCGGACCAGATCATCCGACATCTCGGGATGCAGCCGCATCCCGAGGGCGGTCACTTCGTCGAGACGTTCAGAGCCCCTGGTGAAGGCCGCAGCGCCGGCACCGCGATCTACTTCCTGCTCAAGGCGGGCGAGCGCTCGCATTGGCACCGAGTCGATGCCGACGAGATCTGGCACCATTACGCCGGCGCGCCGCTCGAATTGTCGATGAGCGACGACGGGCATCGCATGAGCCGCTTTCGACTGGGCACCGACTTCGCCATCGGCGAGCAGCCGCAGGCCGTCGTGCCGCGCCGTGTCTGGCAGGCCGCGCGCTCGCTCGGCGCCTGGACCCTGGTCGGTTGCACGGTCGCGCCGGCGTTCGATTTCAAGGGCTTCGAGCTGGCGCCGCCCGGTTGGCAGCCGCACTAGCGGCGCCACAGCTCACGCGACGCCAGCACCGCGCCGATCGTGACCAGCAGGGCCGCCGCGACCAGGCTGCTGGTCGGCTCGGCAAGACCGCACGCCACCAGCAGCGCCGTCGACAGGATCGGCGTGGCGTAGGACAAGGCGCCGAGCGCGCGGATGTCGCCGTGCTTGACGGCATGGTCCCACAGATAGAACGCCGCGCCCGCCGGGCCGAGCCCGAGGGCCAGCACGGCGAGCCAGGCGGCGGCCGTCGCCGGCCACACCGTCGGCTCGAACAACCAATGGCAGGCGAGCGACAGCGCGGCCGACGCCGAGCAGAACGACGCGATGGCGTCGGTCGGCGTCTCGCCGAAGCGGCGCGACAGCACCGAGTAGAGCGACCAAGCGAAGGCGCAGCCCAGCGCCAACGCGTAGCCCAGCGCGTACTGGCTGCCGAAGGACAGCCCGCGCGCTGCCGCCAGCAGCGCGATGCCGGCAAAGCCGAGCAGGGCGCCCAGGAGATGCAGCCAGCTCAGGCGCTCGCCGGCCAACGGCGCCGACAACAGCACGATCAGCAGCGGCCACAGATAGTTCACGAGATTGGCCTCGGCCGGTGGGGCAAGCTGCAGGGCGGCGAAGTAGAGCGCGTGGTATCCGAACAAGCCGCCGATGCCGAGCAGCCAGACGCGCGGCGGCCAGGTCACGAGCCCTCGCCAGCCGACGCCGCGGACGAGCGCCCGCACGATGCCGATGGCGGCGCCCACCGTGAACGTCATGGCAACCATCTGGAACTGCGGAATCGGGCCGGCCGAAACCGACAGCGCCGCCAAGGCACCCCACAGGGCGATGGCGCAGACGCCGGCGATCATGGCGCGGCGGCGGTCGGCATGGACGATCGACATGCCCGGCGCATAGAGAATGGCCTGGGCCTTGTCGAGCCGCGGA
>VGCQ01000555.1 GCA_016870055.1 Alphaproteobacteria bacterium
TCCTGTACGTTGCCGGGAAATCCTAGAGCCAACGGCGCGCAATACAAGATCATGTCAGCCCTGCCCCAGCACCGGCAGGGCGCCGGCGACCAGGGGCACGAAGCGCACCGGCATCAGCGTGTCGCGCTGCAGGCCGCTTTGGCTTTTGACGATGCGCTCGACGACCTGGGCGGTGGGGTCGCGGCCGACCGGCACGATCAGGATGCCGCCCATCGCGAGCTGGTCGATCAGCGCCTGCGGCCGCTCCTCGGCGGCGGCGGTGACGATGATGCGATCGAACGGCGCCTGGCCCGGCCAGCCCTTGCTGCCGTCGCCGACGTCGAACACCACGTTGTGGATGCGCAGGTCGAGCAGCAGGCGCTCGGCTTCCTTGGAGAGCGGCTTGTAGCGCTCGATCGTGTAGACACGGCGCGCCAGCTTGGCGAGCACGGCGGCCTGGTAGCCCGAGCCGGTGCCGATCTCCAGCACCTTCATGCGCGGGCCGACACGCAACGCCTCGGTCATGGCGGCGACCACCAGGGGCTGGCTGATGGTCTGGCCGAAGGCGATGGGCAGCGCGGTGTTCTCCCAGGCGCGCTCGGCGAAGGCCGGCGTCACGAAGCGCTCGCGGTCGACGGCGGCGATGGCAGCCAGCACGCGCTCGTCGGCGATGCCCGACTGGCGCAACTCGGCGATCAGGCGTTGCATGGCCGGAACGTTCACGGCCGCCGCCCCGCTCAGCTCTCGAGCTGCTGGGCGAGCTTGCGCCGCGTCGCCTCGTGCGTGAGATCGAGATGGAGCGGCGTCACCGAGACGTAGCCGGCGCGCACCGAGGTGAGGTCGCTCTCGTCGTCGTGCTCGTGCTCGCCCGGCGCGTAGGCGATCCAGTAGTAGGGGCCGCCGCGCGGGTCGGTGCGCTCGACGATATGGCCGCCGAAGCCGCGCACGCCCTGGCGCGTGGCGCGCACGCCCTTGACGGCCTGCGGCGCCACGTCGGGGAAGTTGACGTTGATCAGGACATTGTGCGGGATGCCCATGCCGAGCACGCGGCGCGCCACGTCGGCGCCGAACCGGGTGGCGGTCTCCCACTTCGGCGGATGGGGATGGGCGTAGGGCTGGCTGAAGGCGATCGAGGGGATGCCGAGCAAGCAGCCTTCCATGGCGCCGGCGATGGTGCCCGAGTAGGTGACGTCGTCGGACATGTTGCCGCCGCGGTTGACGCCCGACAGCACGATGTCGGGCTTGCGGTCCTTCAGCAGATGCTTGACGGCGAACAGCACGCAGTCGGTCGGCGTGCCCTCGACGGCGTACTTGGTGTCGGCGAGCTGGCGGGCGCGCACCGGATGGGTGAGCGACAGCGAATGGCCGGCGCCGCTCTGGTTGTACTCCGGCGCCACCACCCAGACGTCCGGCGAGAGCTGGGTGGCGATGTCGATCATCGCCTCGAGGCCGGGCGCGTTGATGCCGTCGTCGTTGGTGACCAGGATGCGCTTGCGCGCGATGTCGGCCGGCTTCACTTGCGCGCGACGGCTGGTCCCGGCAGGGACACGAGACCGCCCATGTAGGGCCGCAGCGCCTCGGGGATGGTCACCGAGCCGTCTTCGTTCTGGTAGTTCTCGAGCACCGCGATCAGGGTGCGGCCGACCGCCAGGCCCGAGCCGTTCAGCGTATGCACGAAGCGCGTGCCGCCGCCCTTGCTTTTTGGGCCTTCCTTCGGCCGGTAGCGGGCGCCCATGCGGCGCGCCTGGTAGTCGCCGCAGTTCGAGCAGCTCGAAATCTCGCGGTAGGCGTTCTGGCCGGGCAGCCAGACCTCGATGTCGAAGGTCTTGCGCGAGGCCGGCCCCATGTCACCGCCGCACAGCACGATGGTGCGGAACGGAATCTCCAGCTGCTTCAGCACCTCTTCGGCGCGGCCAGTCATGCGCCGATGCTCGGCGTCAGACTGTTCGGGCGCCGTGATGCTGACCAGCTCGACCTTGGGGAACTGGTGCTGGCGGATCATGCCGCGGGTGTCCTTGCCGGCGGCGCCGGCCTCGGAGCGGAAGCATGGCGTGAAGGCGGTGAAGCGCAGCGGCAGGTCCTTTTCGTCGAGGATGGTATCGTTCACCAGATTGGTGAGCGGCACCTCGGCGGTCGGGACCAGCCAGAAGCCGTTGTCGGTGTGGAACATGTCCTCGGCGAAGCGCGGCAGCTGGCCGACGCCGTAGGCGGCATTGTCGCGCACCAGGAGCGGCGGATTGACCTCGGTGTAGCCGCCCTCCTCGGACGTGTGCAGGTCGAGCATGAACTGGGCGATGGCGCGTTCGAGGCGGGCCAGCCGGCCTTTGAGGAACACGAAGCGCGCGCCGGAGATCTTGCCGGCGGCGGCAAAGTCCATCTCGC
>VGCQ01000556.1 GCA_016870055.1 Alphaproteobacteria bacterium
ACTTCATGACCAATCCGTCGCTCTCCGGGCGCGGCAGCGCCCTGAAGCTCAGCGGCGCGGTGCCCCGGCTGGTCCTGAGCTCGTGAGGCGCCGGGCGTGAGGCGCATAGCGGCGTCGGGTCGCGGCCCGATCGCCGCTGCAATTCACTGCGGTTTCGGCTAGACGGTCGGCCATGAACGGCGAGGCAACCGCGGCGGGTCGCGCTTCGAATGAGGCGTTGGCCAAGGGCCGGGTCGGCATCATCGACGTTGGGTCCAACTCGATCCGCCTCGTGGTCTACGAGCGCGCCAGCCGGGCGCCGCTGCCGGTGTTCAACGAAAAGGTTCTGTGCGGCCTGGCCCGCGGTCTCGATGCCACCGGCCGGCTCAACCCCGAAGGCGTCGAGATGGCGTTGGCCAACATCGACCGCTTCACGACGCTCGCCCGCAATATGAAGGTCGCCTCGCTCGACCTCTTGGCGACCGCGGCGGTCCGCGATGCCAGCGACGGCGCCGACTTCATGCGGGCGCTGGCCAGTCGTCCGGGCATCAAGGCCCATGTCGTGAGCGGCCAGGACGAGGCGCGCTATTCGGGCTATGGCGTGATCTGCGGCATCCCCGACGCTTCCGGCGTAATGGGCGACCTGGGTGGCGGCAGTCTCGAGCTGGTGGCGCTGGAGAGCGGCGGCATCGGCGCGTCGAGCACGCTGCCGGTCGGGCCGCTCCGGCTGATGTCGTCGGGAAAGAGCGACCCCAAGCGCATCGTCGTCGACGCCATCGAGAGCGTGCCCTGGCTTCGCGAGCGCACCGGCAAGACGTTCTATGCCGTCGGCGGCGCTTGGCGCTCGTTCGCCCGTCTGCACATGGAGCAGGCGGGCTATCCCTTGCACATCATCCATCACTACGACATTCCCGCCGAGGAGGCGCGGGCGGTTGCCCGCCTGATTGCCGTGCAAAGTGCGAAGTCGCTGGAAAAGATGCCGGGCGTCTCGCGCCGACGCACCGACACGTTGCCGCTCGCCTGTCTGGCGCTCGACCGGTTGTTGGCGGCGCTCAAGCCGCGCAATGTGGTGTTCTCCGCCTTCGGGCTGCGCGAGGGTTTCTACTACTCGACGCTCAGCCCGGCCGAGCATGCCCGTCATCCGTTGATTGCCTTCGCCGAGGAGCACAGCGCCGGCTGGCGGCGGTTCGACCTGGCGCCGTCCGAGATCTTCGACTGGTTGAGCCCGGTCTTCGCCGACGAAAGCCAGGCCGATCGCGTGCTGCGGACGGCGGCCTGCCACCTCAGCGACATCTCGTGGGACGACCATCCGGACTATCGCGCCGATCAAGCCTATGTTCGGGTGCTCCATCTGCCGGCGCCCGGCATGAGCCATCGTGAGCGCGCCGTGCTCGCCATGGCGTTGGCCTACCGCTACAAGAGCGATCCCAAGCCGGCCACGCTCGACACGGCGTTTCGCCTTTCCGACGGGCGCAGCCGCAGCTACGCGCGCCGCCTCGGAACTTGCCTGCGGCTGGCCTACAATTTGAGTGGCGGTGCGCCGGGCCTGCTGCCCAAGATCCAGCTGCGGCGAACCGAGCGGCAGTTGCGCCTGCTGGTGCCGACCGACGCGCGCAGCAGCCTGGGCGACGTCACGGCACGCCGGCTGCAGAGCGCGGCAGAGGCCTTCGACTTGGAGCCGGTGATCGTCGCCGGTTAGAGCGGCGTCAGCTTTGTGGCGGCAGCCGGATCAGCGTGGCGTGCTCGCCCGACAAGGCCAAGGCCAGCTTGCCGTCGATCAGGTCGACCGCGTCGGCCCCGAACACCTCCCGTCGCCACCCTTTCAAAGACGGAAGATCGCGCTTGCCGGCAGCCAGCCGATCGAGTTCGTCGGCACTGGCCACCAGCCGGCCGGCAACGCCTGCCTGTTCTGCTTTCAGCCGAAGCAGGGTGCGCAGCAGATCGACGACGGCGCCCGAGGCTCGAAGCTGCTCGGGCGGCTTGTCGCGGGCCGGCAGCTCGGTTTCCGGAAGGTTGCGGGCTTTCTCGATCGCTTCCAGGAGCTCGCGCCCTTGCCATCCTTCGGCAAAGCCGCGGCCCAGGCCGCGGGTCGCCGCGAGATCCTGCACCGACTTGGGAGTGTGACTGGCGATTTCGAGGAGTTGCTCGTCGCGCAGCAGGCGCTGGCGGGGTATGTCGATACGCTGAGCAGTGCGCTCGCGCCAGGCGGCGATCTCGCGCAACATTGCGAGCAGGCGCGGCGAGGCGCCGCGCGGCTTAAGCCGTCGCCAAGCCTGGTCGGGGTCGGCACGGTACGTCGCGGGCTCGCTCAGCACCGCCATCTCCTCGGCGATCCACGCGAACCGCCCGGTCTTGTCGAGCTGGCGTTTCAGCTTCTCGT
>VGCQ01000557.1 GCA_016870055.1 Alphaproteobacteria bacterium
CGGCCGACGCGGAGCGCCTCAAGGATGCCTTCAAGGACATCGCCGAACGCAGCCAGAAGCTCTTGGTCGATTTCAGCGAACGCTACAAGGCCGATGGTCCCCAGCCGGTCGATCCGCTGAAGCTCACCCAGACCTTCGTCGACTTCACGGCCAAGCTGCTGGCCGATCCCAATCGATTGATCCAGGCGCAGATGGAGCTGTGGCAGCAATACATGAAGCTGTGGCAGGTGACGGCGCAGCGCATGATGGGCCACAAGGTCGAGCCGCTGGTCGAGCCGGCCAAGGGCGACAAGCGCTTCGCCGATCCGGCGTGGAAGGACGAGGTCGTCTTCGACTACCTGAAGCAATCCTACCTGCTGACGGCGCGCTGGTTGCAGCAGACCGTCAAGGAAGTCGACGGCGTCGACGACAAGACGGCGCAGAAGGTCGACTTCTACACCCGGCAATTCATCGACGCGATGTCGCCGTCGAACTTCGCCATGACCAACCCGCAGGTCGTCAAGGCCACGGTCGAGTCCAAGGGAGAGAACCTGCTGAAAGGCCTGCAGAACCTGCTGACCGACCTGGAGCGCGGCAAGGGCACGCTCGCCATCCGCCAGACCGACATGAAGGCCTTCAAGGTCGGCGGCAATGTCGCGACCTCGCCCGGCAAGGTAGTGTTCCAGAACGACCTGATCCAGCTCCTGCAGTACGCGCCGGCGACCGAGCAGGTCTACAAGATGCCGCTCTTGATCGTGCCGCCGTGGATCAACAAGTTCTACATCCTCGACCTCAAGCCCGAGAACTCGTTCATCAAATGGGCGACCGAGCAGGGCTACACGGTGTTCGTGATCTCCTGGGTCAATCCCGACGAGCGGCTGATCGGCCTCGCCTTCGAGGACTACATGAAACTCGGGCCGCTCGCCGCCCTCGACGCCATCGAGCGGGCGACCGGCGAAAAACAAGTCTCGGCGATCGGCTACTGCATCGGCGGCACGTTGATGGCGACCACGCTCGCCTACATGGCGGCGCGCGGTGACGATCGGATCGCCGCCTGCACCTTCTTCACCGCCCAGGTCGACTTCACCGAGCCGGGCGAGCTCGGCGTCTTCATCGACGAGGACCAGCTCGCCGGCGTCGAGCAGGTGATGAGCAAGAAGGGCTATCTCGAAGGCGCCGAGATGGCGACCACCTTCAACATGCTGCGCGCCAACGACCTCATCTGGTCGTTCGTGGTCAACAACTACCTCCTGGGCAAGGACCCCTTCCCGTTCGACCTGTTGTTCTGGAACGCCGACGCCACGCGCATGCCGGCGGCCATGCACAGCTACTACCTGCGCAACATGTATCAGAAGAACCTGCTGGCCAAGCCGGGCGGCCTCACGGTCGACAACGTGCCGATCGACCTGCGCCGGATCACCATCCCGATCTACCTGCAGGCCGGCAAGGAGGACCACATCGCGCCCGCCAAGTCGGTCTACAAGGCGACGCAGATCTTCGCCGGCCCGGTGCGCTTCATGCTGGCGGGCTCGGGCCATATCGCGGGCGTCGTCAACCCGCCGCGCAACAAGAAGTATCAGCACTGGCTGAACGAGACGGCCAGGAACCCGGCGACCCTCGACGAGTGGCGGGCCGGTGCCCAGGAATTCCCCGGCTCGTGGTGGCCCGATTGGGACAAATGGCTGTCGGAGAAGTCCGGGCCCAAAGTGCCCGCACGCGTGCCGGGCGCCGGCGGCCTGCCCGCGCTCGAGGACGCGCCGGGCAGTTACGTCAAGGTGCGGACGATCGACTAGGCACGCTGGGCTCGCCAAAACGTTAGACGAAAAAACGTTAGACGCCGGCCGGCCCGGGCGAAATGTTTTCCGGCGAGCGTCGAACGACGAAAACGCAAGACGTTGCCCACCGGAAAACGTTGCCTGACCGACCTCAAAGACACGACACAAGCCGTTGCGACGGGCGAACAAAATCGGCCCGACACGCAAGCGCGGGGCTGCCCGACCGAGCGTAGGCCAAGTCCCTTCGTTCGCAGCGCTGCCGAGAGCGTACGGGATCATTCTTTCCTCAAACGTGATGCCGAAGATCGTCGTTCAGTGCCGGACGATGGGACTCGCTCGGGCTCTCATCGGTCCACTCCAACAGGGCGATAGATGTTTTGAGCAACGCAAACGTTCCGGCCCGATCGAACGATCGCGCCGAGGCGTCGACGGGCCTGCACGACCCTCGCCGAAAGTCCTCCACGCCGGGCTGCCGGGGGTGTACCCGGTCCACGCGCGATTGATCTGCCCCCCTCAGAGCGGTCCAAAAGTTAACTTAGACTGGACCCCGAAGGAGACGAACAATGGGCAAGAAGCACGGGCCTGAAGAGATCATC
>VGCQ01000558.1 GCA_016870055.1 Alphaproteobacteria bacterium
GCCCGGATCGCGCGCGGCCTGCCCACGGCCGGCCTGCCGACCTGGAACGACGCCGCCAAGTTTCTGCTGGAGTATGCTTTCGACGAGGCGCGGTGATGGCCCGCCTGCTCTACGATCTCACCGGGCTGTTGCATTGGTATGCCTACTTTCGCCGGCCGGCCGGCGTGCAGCGGGTGATCGAGAAGGTCGGCGCCTGCGCGGCGCTGCAGGCGGCCGCGCCGACCTCCGTCGAGTTCGTGGTGCGCCTGCTGGGCAGCGACGGATTCCGCCGCCTCGATCCCGCACGGCTGGTCGAGCTCGGCGACGATCGCGCGCCGGCTGTCGCGCACCTGCGTCGGTCCTTTGCGCAAAGCCTGCGCGCCGCGCCGCTCGCCGGCCTGGTGGCCGAAGCGCGCTACTTCCATCTGCCTTACCTGGCGCTCGGCCTGCTGCGCACCGGATCGCCGCGCCTGCCGGAAGTCGAGCCGCCGGGCCGGCACGACGCCTACTTCAATCCCGGCGATCTGTGGTGGCAGAAGGGCTATGCCGCGGCGCTGGGCGGCCTCAAACGCCGGACCGGCGTGCGGCTGGTGCAGATGATCCACGATCTCTATGTCGACCAGCGGCCCGACTGGTCGCCGCCCGGCTTCTCCGCCGTCTTCTCTCGCCAGCTCCGCCAGATCGCGCCGGAGGTCGATCACTGGTTGACCAGTTCCAACTTCGTGAAGGCAGAGCTCGCGCGCCGCCTCCAGGAATGGTCGGTGCCGGAGCGGCCGATCACGGCCATTCCCATGGGTTGGGACAGTTTTGCCCCGGCCGGCGATTCGTCCGGCGATTCGGCCGGCGCCTGCCACGCCGATCGTGCCATCCTGGCGCGCCATGGCGTCGGCCGGCGGCCCTACATGCTCTTCGTCGGCACCATCGAGCCGCGCAAGAACGTCGGCGCGCTGCTCGACGCCGTCGATGCCCTGCGCGCCGAGCGGGCCGAGCGCATGCCCGACCTGGTGCTGGTCGGCTCCTACGGCTGGGGCGACGCGGGGTTGCGGCGGCGCCTGGAAGAGGGCGTGAAGACCGGCCGCCTGGTGTGGGCGCGCAATCTCGGCGACGGCGAGCTCGCGGCCTTCTATCGCGGCGCGTCCTTCACCGTGATGCCGAGCCTTGGCGAGGGCTGGGGGCTCGCCGTGCAGGAAAGTCTCGCCCATGGCGTTCCCTGTCTCGCCTCGTCGGGCGGCGCCACGCGCGAGGCCGGCCGCGATCTCGCGACCTATTTCGAGCCCGGCCGGCCCGACGCGCTCGCGGCGGCGCTCGCCGGCTGGATCGACGATGCCGCTCTTCCGGCGGCCGCCCGCGCCCGCATCGGCGCGGCGCTGAAGGCGGGCGAACTGCCGACCTGGAACGATGCCGGCCGGCTGTTGCTGTCGCTGATGCCGTAGGGCCGCGCGATGCCGCCGTCAGCGCGCGACGACCTTGAACGGCCCGATGGCCAACAGCGTGCAGTCGAGCCCGCTCGCCTGCTCGCAGCCGCGCATCGCCTGGTCGATCGCTTGCTGCTCGGAGGCCTGCCGGCAGGCCGAGCCCCATGCGGCCGTTGCGGCCGACTACCAGCGCCCGCCAGTCGGCGTCGGGTACATAGGTCGCTTCGATGCGCTGGCGGTCGGCGTCGGACACGCCGACCAGGTCGTCGCTCGCCAGCACGCGACGATGCGCACGCTCTCGGGCACGCGCACCACCACTTCGTCGCCCAGCGCATAGATGAAGCAGGGCCGTTGGGCGAGAAAGCCGCAGCCCTCCAGCGCGTTGCGCATGGCGGCAAGGTCGGAGGATCGGCTCCAGGTACGCAGGCTGACGCCACCGCGGCCGATCGCCAGCGCCTTGGGCGACGCCCCGGGCAGGTAGCCGTTGGCCGTTGCGGTGCGCATGTCGGCGGGGATCAGCGGGATCTTGGCGGGATCGAGCTTGATGGCGGGCGTCGGCCGGCTTGCCGCGACCCACGGCCGCGGCGGCATCTGCGGTGGCCGCAGCGTCCAGGCGACGTCGTTGCCGATGGCGTAGATCATGCAGTTGGCCGACGCTGGCGGGTTGGGGTTCACCCGCTTGAGAGCAGCGTTGCAGGCCTCCAGCGCTTCCTTGCGCGCCGCCGCCTCGTCGACTCGCTGCGTCGGCCAGCCATAGTGGCCGAGCGAGGAGATCGCCAGCGCCTTGCTCGCCAGGGCGGGCAGATAGGCCGTCCGTATCCGCTCCTGGGCGGGGTCGTCGAGGAACGGGATCGCCTCGGGGGCGAGTGCGCGCCGCTGCGGCGGTGGCCGCTGCTGGCTTGCGCTGGCGGGCCGGGCGATGCGGCAGGTGGTGCGGCGGCGGGCTGT
>VGCQ01000559.1 GCA_016870055.1 Alphaproteobacteria bacterium
CAAGTGGGCTGCGGTGGTCAAGTCGGCAAACGTCAAGCTCGAGTAGCCCGTGCCGGCTGGTATCGAACGCGGCCTGGCCAAGACTTCTGCCGGGCACATCCACTGGCGTGCCTGTGGCAGCGGGCCCGTCGTCATGGTGAGCCACATCAATCAGCAGAGTTCCGCCGTCATGGTCGAGCTGCTGCAGGCGCTGGCGCCCGACTTCCGCGCCATCGCCATCGACTATCCCAGTCACGGCCATTCCGACCACATCGATTGGCAGCCGGCGATCGAGGACTACGCGCGCTGTGTCGTCGAAGTCATGGACGTGCTCAGGGTCGAGCGCGCTACCGCCCTGGGCGAGGCGGTGGGCGCTGCGACCTCGATCGCGCTGGGCGGCCGCTGGCCGCAGCGCATCGACAAGGTGGTGCTGATCAACATTCCCTATTTCAGCGACGCCGACACGGCCAAGAACGACATCACCGACATCGCCAAGGTACGGCCGAGCGACGAATCGGGCTTTCCCGCGCCGCGCTCGATCAAGTTCCTGTTGGACAACGACCCCGAGCACGCGCCGATGCAGCCGACGCAATCGTGGATGGACCGTATCAACACTGCGCAGCTCGAGATCGGCCGCGACCGCTGGCAGGCGATGGGCGCGCTCG
This sequence comes from Alphaproteobacteria bacterium, assembly GCA_016870055.1. Taxonomy (GTDB): domain Bacteria; phylum Pseudomonadota; class Alphaproteobacteria; order Reyranellales; family Reyranellaceae; genus Reyranella. The sequence continues at coordinate 645 of VGCQ01000559.1, forward strand.
CCAAGTTCGACACGCTGGGCGGCATGGCGGCGCTCGAGTGCCCGGTGCTGATGCTGTACGGCGAGCATTTCATCTATGGCCGCCATCGCGCCCTGCTGCAGTCGAAATGCCCGCAGGCCCGGGTCGAGATCCTGCCCGGCGCCCGCTTCTGCATGAGCTGGGAGCGGGCGAGCGATATCGCCGCCCATGCCCGCAGCTTTCTGCTGTCGTCGCGGCGAGCCTAGCCGAAGGGCTTGCTTTCGATGACGAGCCGTCGATTTTGGCGACAAGGTCCCTCCGCTCGGCGCTTCACGCTATGGTCGGGACGACGGAAGGGGAACACAGATGCTCGATGATGAAGCCCGCACGTTGCTCGACTTGATGGAGAAGGCCGTCCGGGAAGGAAGGCCGCGGCTCGAAACCCTGCCTTACGCGGTGGGCCGCAAAGCGGTCGACAAGATGTCGGAGGACAATGAGGCCGATCCGCCGGCGGTCGGCGAGGTCGCCGACGGCAGCTTCGCAGGACCCGGCGGCGCCCTTCACTTTCGCCGCTACCGGCCGCTCGGCAGTGCCGCCGGGCCGCTGCCGACGCTGATCTACTATCACGGCGGCGGCTTCGTGATCGGCAACATCGAGACGCACGATTCGACCTGCCGGCGGCTTGCCAACAAGAGCCGCTGCCAAGTGATCTCGATCGACTACCGGCTGGCGCCCGAGCACCCGTTTCCCGCGCCGATCGACGACGGCATCGCGGCTTTCCGCCATATCCGCGATCATGCCGACTCGTTCGGCGTCGATCGTGCGCACCTGGCGGTCGGTGGCGATTCGGCGGGTGGCGCCATGGCGGCGGTGACCTGCCAGGCGATGCGCGACGCCGGCGAGCAAGGCCCCGCCTTCCAGCTGCTGATCTATCCAGCGACCGATTCCAGCCGGCAGAGCGCCTCGCGTACGGCCTTCGCCGAGGGCTACTTCCTGACCAAGAGCCTGATCGACTGGTTCTGGGAGGCTTATGTGCCGGCCGGCGTCGACCTCGCCGACCTGCGCCTGTCGCCGCTGCTCGCCAAGGACTTCAAGGGCCTGCCGCCCGCCTTTGTGCTGACTGCGGGTTTCGACCCGTTGCGCGACGAGGGTCGCGCCTATGCCGATCGCCTGATCGACGCCGGCATCAAGACGACGTACGTCAACTATCCCGGCACCATCCACGGGTTCTTCACGCTGACGCGGTTCCTGCACCAGGGCCTCAAGGCCAACGACCAAGCCGCCGCCGTGCTGGGCGCGCAGTTCGGCAGGTAGGGAAGCGCCGCTGGAACATGATGGGTTCGGCTGGAATCAGCTGAACCCATCATGCCTGTTGCGACACGCAACACCGCTGCGCGCGAATGAGAAGAAATGGAACCGCATACGGTTCCATTTCTTCTCATTCCGCTCTAAGCGACCGCCGTCGGCATCACCCTGACGAACGCGATCGGCTCGTTGAAGCCCTTGAGGCCGACGCTTTCCTGGCGTGTCGCATGGCTTTGGAGCAGCGGGCGAACCGCTGGATCGTCGGCGACAACACGGCTCAGCACGATATCGCCGCCGGCGCTCTGGCCCTGCAGGCGGGCAGCCATGTTCACGGTCGAGCCGAAATAGTCCAACCGATCGTTCAACGTCACCACCACCGTTGGACCGACATGCACGCCGAGCTTCAAGACCAGATCGTGATCGACAATGCGT
>VGCQ01000560.1 GCA_016870055.1 Alphaproteobacteria bacterium
TCGGCCGCATCCTCGCATGGCGCCTGCAGATGATCCGCCCTAGGATCGCCGGATCAACACAGGAGCCCGTCGATGCGCAAATGGATCGGTCAGATCGCGGCGGCCGTGGCCGCGCTCTCGGTTTCAGTCGCCGTCTCGCCGCCCGCCCAGGCGCAGGCACCCAAGACGCTGCGCGTGGTCATGCACTCCGACATCAAGGTGCTCGATCCGGTGTGGAGCGGCGCCTACATCGTGCGCAATCACGGCTACCTGATCTACGACACGCTGTTCGCGCTCGACGAGAAGTTCCAGCCCAAGCCGCAGATGGTCGAGAGCTGGAAGGCGAGCGACGACCGCAAGACCTGGACCTTCACCTTGCGCGAGGGCCTGGAATGGCACGACGGCAAGCCGGTCACCGCCGACGACTGCATCGCCTCGATCCGCCGCTGGGGCGCGCGCGATCCGATGGGCCAGAAGATGATGCCGTTCGTGGCCGACATGACGGCGGCCGACGCGCGCACCTTCACCATCACCATGAAGCAGCCCTACGGCCTGGTCGTCGAGTCGCTCGCCAAGCCGAGCGTCGTCACGCCCTTCATGATGCCCAAGCGCGTCGCCGAGACCGACCCGTTCAAGCAGCTCAATGAATATGTCGGCTCGGGCCCGTTCATGATGAAGCAGGACGAATGGAAGCCCGGCGAGCGGATCGTCTATGTCAAGAATCCCAAGTACAAGCCGCGCGCCGAGCCGGCCTCGGGTCTGGCCGGCGGCAAGGTCGCCAAGGTCGACCGCGTCGAATGGGTGTGGATCCCGGACTCGCAGACCGCGGTCAACGCGCTTCTGACCGGCGAGATCGACATCATCGAGCAGGTGCCCTACGACCTGCTGCCGCTGGTCGAGAAGGATCGCAACGTCACCCTGGTGCGGGCCAATACCGGCAACCAATACGTCTTCCGGCCGAACTGGCTGCAGCCGCCGTTCAACAACGAGAAGGCGCGGCAGGCGGTCATGATGGGCCTGAACCAGCTCGACTTCCTGCAAGCGATCGTCGGCGACCAGCGCTACTACCGGACCTGCAAGTCGATGTTCCCCTGCGGCTCGCCGCTCGAATCGACCGTAGGCTTCGAGGGCCTGATCGAGGGCAACATCGAGCGTGCCCGCGCCCTCCTGAGGGAATCGGGCTATGACGGCTCGCCGATCGTGCTGTTGCAGGCGAGCGATACTGCCGCCCTCTCGAACCTCTCGCCGGTCGCCAAGTCGATCTTGGAGCGCATCGGCTTCAAGGTCGATCTGCAGCCGATGGACTGGCAGTCGCTGGTCAACCGGCTCTTGACCAAGAAGGGCCCGCCCTCGGAGGGCGGCTGGAACGTGTTCCTGACCTACTGGTCGATGGCCGACCTGTTCGATCCGCTGATGACGCCCTTCCTCCAGTCGAACTGCGAGAAGAGCCGCGCCGGCTGGCCGTGCGACGCCGAGATGGAGACCCTGCGCGAGCGCTTCGCCTTGGCCGCCAGCGCCGACGAACGCAAGGCGATCGCGCTCGAAGTCCAGAAGCACCAGACCAAGATCGTGACCCACGTCCATCTCGGCGAGGGCTTCAACGTCGCCGGCATGCGCAAGAACATCACCGGCTGGATCAACGCGCCGGTGGTGGCGTTCTGGAACATCGAGAAACAGTGAACGCCGAACGATCGACGCCGTACCTCTCCATGAGCATGCACGGCGGGCCGCGGCGATGGCGTCGCTCCGACCACCAGCGGCGCCCTTGAGGTCCCGCCTTGAATCCTGGGGCTGGACGGACCATGCGTTTTTGGGATTGTCCTGCTGGCGATGCGCTCGATGGCCTCCGGCGGCGTCGGACGGTACAGCCGCTCGGGCCGCGAGCTGCGATCGTGCAGCCCGGCCAGGCCTTCGGCTTTGAAGCGATCGACCCATTTGCGCACCGTGCGAGGGCAAACGCCTACGGCTTCATTGACGGCCTTCGGCGGTTGCCCGCGAGAACCATGTTGACCATGCGCTCTCGACCGTGCGGCGTCAGGCGGGCATTCTTATGGATATCCATTCGGCTCTCCCCCAAGGATCAGGTGACATTTCGACAACATCACTTTCCTCGGCCCGAGCCGGATGGACAACCTACTGAAAGCTCACATCTAGTGTGATGGCCTCGGTCCATCTCGTCGGCCGATTCGGCGGCCAAAAGTGGCTACACGCGTCGACCGACAAGAAGACACAGGAACTACGCCAGCAACCGCGTCGACACGCCCAGCAGCGGACCAGCGTCGGCGAGCCGCCGGTCGAGCGTGTGCACCGTGGGACCGTGATCCGATGCGGTGGCGAGATGAAGCGCATCGCCGGCG
>VGCQ01000561.1 GCA_016870055.1 Alphaproteobacteria bacterium
AATCCTCCCTCGCGACTGTCGGCGACGTCTTCCGTTTTGCGGTTCGCCGGTTCCGCGCCGCGCGCCTGGCTTACGGCCACGGCACGACCAATGCCCGCGACGAGGCGGCTTTTCTGGTGCTCGAAGGACTGCGATTGCCGATCGATCGGCTCGAGCCCTACCTGGACGTGCGGCTGACAGCCGACGAACGGGCACGCCTGATGGCGCTGATCGATGCGCGTATCAGCCTGCGTCTGCCGACACCTTACCTTGTCGGCGCCGCTTACATGCACGGCGTACGCTTCCATGCCGACCGCCGGGCGTTGATCCCGCGCTCGTTCATCGGCGACATGCTGGCCGACGGCGTGCTGCCGATCGGCGATCCGCGCAAGGTCGAGCGCGTGCTGGACTTGTGCACGGGGTCGGGCTGCCTCGCGATCCTGGCCGCCCTCGCCTTTCCGCGCGCGCAGGTCGATGCGGCCGACCTCTCGGCCGGGGCGCTTGCGCTGGCGCGGCGCAATGTGACGAGCCATCGGCTGAGCGATCGCATCGCGCTGCATCGCGGTGACCTTTTCGCGCCGCTGTCGGGCCGGCGCTACGACCTGATCCTGAGCAATCCGCCTTATGTCGATGCCCGCGCCATGGCCCGATTGCCGCCGGAGTACCGACACGAGCCGCGGCTGGCGCTGGCGGCGGGCGACGATGGGCTCGACCTGGTGCGGCGCATTCTTGCCGAGGCGAGGCGACATCTCACCAGGGACGGTGCGCTGATCTGCGAGATCGGCCGAGGACGGCGCCAGCTCGAAGCGGCGTTCCCCCGTCTGCCTTTCCTATGGCTCGATACCGAGCAGAGCGAGGGCGAAGTGTTCTGGATCACCCGCAAGGATCTCGTCTAGGTAACGTCGCCCAGGCAAATACCCAACGCACGCGCCGTGCGCACCAGCGTGCCGTCGGGATCGACGGTGCGCGAGCGGCCGACCACCTTGTCCAGAGGCACGTCGATCACCTGGCGATTCCACCATGCCACCATGCGGTCGGCCTTGCCGTCGGCCAGAAGATCGACCGCATGCACACCCAGCGCCGAGGCGAGCAGACGGTCCTCGGCGATCGGCATGGCGCCGCGCTGGACGTGACCCAGCACCGTGGCGCGCGCCTCCGCGCCGGTGGCCTTGCTCAGCCGCCGCGCCAGCCATTCGCCGACGCCGTGGCCCGGCGCGTCGCTTGCCGCATCGGGGGCTTCGTCGGACTGGCCCGCCGCCTCGGCGACCACGACCAGGGCCGAGCTGCGGCCAGCCGCGCGCAAACGGGCGACGTGGGCGACCACGCGATCGAGATGCCAGCGCAGCACGGGAATCAGCACCACGTCGGCGCCGCCTGCGATGCCGGCGGCGATGGCGATGTGGCCGGCGTCGCGGCCCATCACTTCAAGCACCATGACGCGCTCATGGCTGGCGCCGGTCGGCTGCAGGCGGTCGAGCGCTTCGGTGGCGATGGCAACGGCCGTCGAATAGCCGACCGCGCGCTCGGTGTTGGCGACGTCGTTGTCGATGGTCTTGGGAATGCCGACGAGGGGCAGCTTTGTGGGCTCGAGCAGGCGTCGCAGGATGGCGAGGCTGCCGTCGCCGCCGACCCCGACCAACCCGTCGAGCCCGAGCTCGCGCAGACCTGCCACCATCTCGGCCGAGCGGTCTGCCACTTTGCCGTCGGGCATCGGGTAGGCGAAGGGATTGCCGCGATTGGTGCTGCCGAGAAAAGTACCACCCTGCCGCGCCAGCGCGGCATCGAGCTTGGCTGGATCGAGCACGGCCGCTTCGACCGGTCGCGACAGCAAGCCCAAGGTGCCATTGTGCAATCCGACTGTCGTCCAGCCGTAGCCATGGTGAGCCCGCAAGGTGACGGCGCGGATGGTGGCGTTCAGGCCGGCGCAGTCGCCGCCGCTGGTCAGCACTCCGATTCGCTTGGTCATGACCGACCTCCGCGTCTAGTCTAGCAAATGGCTAGGCCAACCAAGAAACAACCGATCTTCGTCACCAAACGCCTGCGTCTGCGCGCCTTTCGGGCCGGCGACCTCGGGGCATTGCACACGCTCTACAGCGATACCGAAAACCTGCGCTACTGGAACACACCACCCAGCTCCGACATAGCGGCCACGCGCCGTTCCATGAAGTGGCACCTCGTCTATCGGCCACGCTACTACGCGATATGTGTGAATCGGCGCGCTCGAATGACCCCTCCTCAGCGCGGGGTCATTACGCACAACACTTTGATACTGCTCACTTCATCTCAAGCCTGAGGGGGTCAGCTGGACGCCGATCGGGGGTCAAACGCCGACGCCGGAACACAATTGAC
>VGCQ01000562.1 GCA_016870055.1 Alphaproteobacteria bacterium
TCGTGCCGGTCGTCTTCTACCGCGCCCTGGTTCAGGCCGCCGACACCGCGGTCGTCCACGCGCTGATCGCCGCCCTGGCCGAGCGCGGTGTGAACCCGCTGCCGCTCTACGTCACCAGCCTGAAGGACCCGCTAGCTGCCGACACCGTGCGCACCATCCTCGCCGAGGCCCCACCCGGCGTGATCGTCAACCTGACCGGCTTTGCCTTGGGTGAAGCCGGCGATCCGCTGGCGCCGTCGGATTGCCCGGTGCTACAGGCCGTGCCCGGCAGCGGCACGGAAGCCGCGTGGCGCGAGGGCAGCAACGGGCTGGGGCCGCGGGACATCGCCATGTCGGTGGCGCTGCCGGAGCTCGACGGTCGCATCCTCACCCGTGCCATCGCCTTCAAGGGCCTGCTCGTCCGCGACCCCGACTGCGAGGCTGACATCATCGGCCTCAAGCCGGTGCCCGATCGTGTCGCCTTCGTTGCCGATCTCGCCATGGCCTGGGCAAAGCTGCGGCACACGGCAGCCATCGAGCGCCGCGTCGCCCTCGTGCTGGCGAACTACCCAAACCGTGACGGCCGCATCGCCAACGGTGTGGGTCTCGATACGCCGGCAGCCGTCATCGTCACGCTCAGTGAAATGGCCAAAGCCGGTTATCGGATCGTCGATCCGCCGGAGAATGGCGCGGCGCTGATGGCGCAACTGCTGGCAGGACCGACGAACGCGCTGGCAGCACTTCACGGCCGCACGGTCGAGGAGCGCCTGTCGCTGGTCGACTACACCACCTTCTTCGGCAGCCTGCCGGCGAGCCTGCGCGCCAAGGTGACGGAGCGTTGGGGTCCGCCGGAGAGCGATCCGTTCTTTCGGCCGGGCGAGCTCGATTGCGGGGTGTTCCGCATCCCGGCCCTGCGTTACGGCAATGCCGTGGTCGGCGTGCAGCCGGCGCGCGGCTACAATCTCGATCCCTCGGTCAGCCATCACGACCCGAGCCTGCCGCCGCCGCATTCCTATCTCGCCTTTTACGCCTGGCTGCGCGACTCCTTCCGCGCCGACGCCATCGTGCATTTCGGCAAGCACGGCAATCTCGAATGGCTGCCGGGCAAGGGACTCGCGCTTTCAGCCGAGTGCTTCCCCGAAGCGGCTCTCGGGCCGCTGCCGCATCTCTATCCCTTCATCGTCAACGATCCCGGCGAGGGCACGCAGGCCAAGCGCCGCACCGGCGCGGTGGTGATCGACCACCTGACGCCGCCGCTGACCGCTGCGGGCAGCTACGGCCCGGCCGCCGCACTCGAGCGCCTGATCGACGAATACTACGAAGCCAGCGGCCTCGATCCGCGCCGGCTGAAGACCCTCGCCTCGGAAATCCGCGACCTTGCCATCTCGAGCGGCCTTGCCCGCGATTGCGGTATCGCCGCCAGCGAGGCGACCGACGCAGCCCTGAAGAAGCTCGACGGCTGGCTCTGCGAACTCAAGGATCTGCAGATCCGCGATGGGCTGCACATCTTCGGCCGGGCGCCCGAAGGCAGCCTGCTCGACAACCTGCTGCTGGCCGTCGCCCGCAACCCGCGCGGCAGCGGCAAAGGACACGACGCTTCGCTGCTCCGTGCGCTCGCCGACGATCTTGGCCTCGGCTTCGATCCTCTCGACGGCAACCTGGCGGCGGCCTGGAGCGGTCCGCGTCCGGCCGTGCTCGGCGACAACGAGACCTGGCGCAGCCGCGGCGACACGCTCGAGCGGCTCGAAAGCCTGGCCCGCCGGCTGATCGGCGGCACAGCCGCGCTGGAGCAAGCCTGGGTCCGAACGCAGCCCGTCCTCGACTGGATCGCTAACACGTTGCGTCCTGCGATCGCCATATCGGGCGAGCGGGAGATCGCTGGCCTGCTCGCCGGGCTGGCCGGGCGGCGCGTGGCTTCCGGCCCCTCGGGGGCCCCGACCCGCGGTCGTGCCGACGTGCTGCCCACCGGGCGGAATTTCTATTCGGTCGATACCCGCGCCGTGCCCAGCCCCGCCTCCTGGCAGCTCGGCTGGAAATCGGCGCAGCTGCTGATCGAGCGCTATACCCAGGAGCACGGGGAGTATCCGGCGACCCTGGCGATCTCCGCCTGGGGCACGAGCGCCATGCGCACCAGCGGCGACGACGTCGCCCAGGCGCTGGCGCTGATCGGCGCGCGGCCGACCTGGGATGCGGCTTCGCGCCGGGTTATCGGATTCGAGATCCTGCCCTTGTCGCTGCTCGACCGGCCGCGTGTCGATGTCACCTTGCGCGTCTCCGGTTTCTTCCGCGACGCCTTTCCCGGCCTCATCGACCTGTTCGACGCCGCGGTGCGCGCC
>VGCQ01000563.1 GCA_016870055.1 Alphaproteobacteria bacterium
ACTTCAACAATGGCATTGTAGAGGTCGGGGGCTCGACTCCCCCTGGCTCCACCAAACACCGAGGGCCCGACCATGCGATGGTCGGGCCCTTGGCTTTTTGGTGCGTGCCTTCCCTCTCGTGACGTTCAATGCCAACGTCGCGCGCGATGCCTCTGCCCGAGACCCGAGCGGTCGCCCTGCGCGGACCCGCCCTCAGCTTCACCGGCGATCCGTTTCGCGACGGGCTCGACCGCACGATGGTGCACGAGACCGACGCCATCGTCGCCATGGCCGGCGGCCGCGTCACGCATTTCGGGCCGGCCGAGCGGGTGCGCCGCGAGCTGCCGCCGGGCCTGGCGATCACCGACCTCGGCAAGGACGCGCTGATCTCGGCGGGCTTCGTCGACTGCCACGCCCATTTCCCGCAGACGCCGATGATCGCCGCCCATGGCGCGCAGCTGCTCGACTGGCTGAACCGATACACTTTTCCCACCGAGCTGAAATATGCCGACAAGGCGTTCGCCCGTTCGGTCGCCAAGACCTTCCTGCAGGAGAACCTGCGCAACGGCATCACCACGAGCTGCGTCTACTGCACCGTGCATCCACAGTCGGTCGATGCGCTGTTCGAGGAAGCCGAAGCGCTCGGACTGCGGCTGGCCGCCGGCAAGGTGTTGATGGATCGCAACGCGCCAGCCGAGCTCACCGACACCGCACAGTCGGGCTACGATCAATCGCAAGCCCTGATCGCCAAGTGGCACGGCCGCGGCCGGCTGCTCTACGCCATCACGCCGCGTTTCGCCGGCACCAGTTCGCCCGAGCAACTGGCCGCGGCCGGCGCGCTGTGGCGCGAGCATGCCGACTGCCTGATGCAGACCCACATCGCCGAGACCCGGCAGGAAATCGCCTGGATCAAGGAGCTGTTCCCCGATCATCGCGATTACCTCGACGTCTACGACCGTCACGGCCTGTGCGGGCAGCGCGCCGTGTTCGGCCACGGCACTTGGCTCGGCGAGCGCGAGCTGCAGCGCCTGCATGATTGTGGCGCCGCCATCGCCCACTGCCCGACCTCGAACTTCTTCCTCGGCAGCGGCGCCTTCGACTTGTCGCGGGCGCTCGAGCGCGAGCGCATGGTGCGGCTGGGGCTCGGCACCGACATCGGCGCCGGCACGTCGTTCTCCATCCTCGCCACGCTGGGCGAGGCCTACAAGGCCGCCCAGCTCAACCAGCAGTCCCTGTCGGCGGCTCATGCCTACTATCTCGCGACCCGTGGCTCGGCGCGCGCACTTTACCTGGAGGACCGAATCGGCAGCCTGGCGCCCGGCATGGAGGCCGACCTGGTCGTGCTCGACATGCGATCGACGCCGCTGATCGACTTTCGCATGAACCATGCCCGCGACTTCGCCGAGCAGCTGTTCATCCAGATGACCTTGGGCGATGACCGTGCCGTCCAGGCGACCTATGTCGCCGGCCGTCTCGCCTACAGCCGAAAATCGCTTGTCTAGTATTAAATTGCCGCTTCAGCCCATAAATATAGTGGCCGGTCCTCCCGGTTCGGGGTAGGCTTCCGATCGGTAGCTGAAGGAGGTGCTTATCCGTTCGAGGACCTCGTGCCCCGACGGACCCTGGATCACCGGTGGATCGTCCGCCGCGTGCCCTGTCAGCCTCACCTTCGGCCTGACCATCGATCGCCCTCGCCTCCGCTTGCGGGGGCGTTTTGCTTTTGGGCGATCGGTTTTCACTCCTCTGTCCATGCCTCTGGAGTCTGCCAATGGCCAAACGCGCCGCCCGCCGCGCCAAGCTGCATGCCATCGATAGCGCCCGCATCCACAGCCTTGTCTTCGACCACACTCCGGCCAACGACCGCGACCAGAGCTACATCCGAAAAATTCGACCGAGGAGCGACAACCAACGCATCTTGATGGAGGCGATCGACGGCAAGCCGCTCACCGTCGCCATGGGCCCGGCCGGAACGGGCAAGACCTACCTCGCCATTTCGGCCGCGGTCGAAGCCCTGGAAGCCGGCTCGGTGTCGCGTATCGTGCTGTCGCGACCAGCCGTCGAAGCCGGCGAGAATCTCGGCTTTCTGCCCGGCGACATGCGCGAAAAGCTCGATCCCTACCTGCGCCCGCTGTACGACGCCTTGAACGACCGGCTGGGACCCAAGCGCCTGCGCCAGAACCTCGATGACGGCACGATCGAGATCGCGCCCGTGGCCTTCATGCGCGGCCGCACGCTCAACAACAGCTTCGTGCTGATCGATGAGGCGCAGAACTGCACCTACGGCCAGCTCAAGATGCTGCTGACACGGCTGGGTTGGCACTCGACCATGGTGATC
>VGCQ01000564.1 GCA_016870055.1 Alphaproteobacteria bacterium
TGCGCCGACCAAAGATCGGCCGGGCAGTAGGTCAGGTCGATATGGTTGTCACCGGAAATCAGCGTGTGGTGCATGGCGCGCTCCGTGGTGCCAGAAAACGTCGGTCGTCGCACTGACCGACGATATGGTACGGGCGCACGCCGACGCCCGCCACCGCAGCTTTCCGCGCAGCGGGGCCGACCCGCCGCGTCCGTCACCTACTCGACGATGACGCCGCAGACGATGCGGTCACCGGCATTGCCCGTCGGGTCGGTCTTGTAGTCGTCGGCGCCGGCATGAATGATGATCGCCGAGCCGTCGGCATCGAACAGCGAGTTGGGCGGGCCCTTGGCCAGCGTGACCATGGGATTGACGAGCTCGATCACCAGCTCGCCATTGGCCGGGATGTGCAGGTTGGGCATGTCGCCGGCATGCGAGCCTTCCTTCGTCTCCAGGCCGTGCTTGTGGTTCGCCGGGTTGAAATGCGGACCAGCGCTGGTGAAAGGCGGCTCGCACTTGCCGACGGCGTGGATGTGAAAGGCGCGCTCGCCCGGCGGCACGCCTTTCAGCGACATCTTCAGCAGGACGCCGGCCGGCAACTGGACCAGCTCGACTCGCCCGACGTCCTTGCCGCCGGCATCCTTGAGGAGCGCCTTGGCGGTCTGGGCATGGCTGGAGACCGACGCAAGACAGGCGATCGCCACTACGGCGAGGCTGCTTGCTGATCGAGCGACACGCATGGTTTCCTCCGATCTGGTGATGACGGCGCCGGCATGTTGGCAGACCTGTCCCGGCAAACAAGCACTTAGGCGATTCATAGCAAGTGTGGCCCCTACGGAGCACAACCGGCGGTCGCCCTGGGCGACACGGGCGCACCGTCGTCGAGAACGGACAGGTTGCCCGCATCGGTAGCGATCGTCCCCTGCAGCGCCGCGCCGACAACCCTAAACATCTTTCTCATGACGGATTTTTCCGCCCGAGCTCCATCGCCCGCACTCCCCCACCCGGTCTATCCTGATACCGAGCAAACAAAGAGGATAGCCGTGACCTTGCCGCTGGAAGGAGTGCGCGTGATCGAAGTGGGCCAGGCGCTGGCCGGGCCGCTGGCCGGCGTGCTGCTGGCCGACATGGGCGCCGACGTGATCAAGATCGAGAAACCCGACGGCGGCGACGATGCGCGCATCTGGGGTCCGCCGTTCGGTCCCGACGGCGTGACCTCGCTCTACTTCTATGGCCAGAACCGCAACAAGCGCTCGGTCACGCTCGACCTGAAGTCGGTCGACGACATCGAGACCCTGCACCGGCTGTGCGACACCGCCGACATCCTGATCCAGAACCTGCGGCCGGGCGTGGTCGACGAGATCGGCATCGGCCCCGAGGCGATGCTGAAGCGCCATCCGCGACTGATCTACTGCTCGATCTGGGCGTTCGGCTATCAGGGTCCGCTCAAGATGAAGCCGGGCTTCGATCCCCTGCTGCAGGCCTATGGCGGCATGATGTCGGTGACCGGACGGCCCGAGGACCCGCCGACCTTCTGCGGCGCCTCGATCAACGACAAGGCGACCGGCATGTTCTGCACCATCGGCGCGCTGGCGGCGCTGCGCCAACGCGACAGGACCGGCAAGGGCTGCCTGGTCGACACCTCGCTGTTCGATTCGGCGGTGCACTGGGTCGAGGGCCAGGTGAGCAACTACCTGACCAATGGCGCGGTGCCGCAACGGCACGGCACCGGCGGCTCGGTGATCGTGCCCTACCAGACCTTCGACTGCGCCGACGGCAAGCCGCTTTGCCTGGCGCCGGGCAACGACCGACTGTGGGCACGTTGCGCCGACGTCCTCGGTCACCCTGACTGGGCGACCGATCCGAAATACGCCAAGAGCCGGGCGCGCGTCGCCAACAAGACCGAGCTGCTACCCAAGATCGCCGCCGCCATGCGCGCCAAGCCGCGCGCCGCCTGGATCGAAGCGTTCGAAGCGGCGGGCGTGCCGTGCGCGGCGGTCAACGACATCGCCGAGCTCGCCAACAGCCAGCAGTTCGCCGCCGCCGACATCGTCCAGGAGCTGCCCGGCGGCGGGCCCAAGGTGGTCGGCCTGCCGATCGCCTTCGACCGCGCACGGCCGCGTTCGGCGCGGCCGTCTCCCAAGCTCGGCGAGCATACCGACGAGGTGCTCGCGCCGCTCGGCCTGTCCGGCCGCGGCCGCGCCTAGAACATTATGAGTTCAGCTGGAATCAGCTGAACTCATAATGCCTGCTGCAACACGCAACACCGCTGCGCGCGAATGAGATGAGGTGGAACCGCATGCGGTTCCACTCCATCTCATTCCGCTCT
>VGCQ01000565.1 GCA_016870055.1 Alphaproteobacteria bacterium
CGAGGGCAGGCGCTCGCTCGCCGAGCTGTTCGACGGCCGTTCGCAGCTCCTCGTCTATCACTTCATGTTCGGGCCGGATTACAAGGCGGGCTGCCCCTCCTGCTCGATGATCGCCGACGGCTTCAACGGCTTTCAGGTTCATCTCGCCCAGCATGACGTGATGCTCTGGGCGGTGTCGCGCGCACCCCTGGTCAAGCTCCAGGCCTACCGGCAGCGCATGGGCTGGAGCTTCCCCTGGGCCTCGTCGGCGCCGAGCGACTTCAACCGCGACTTCAGCGTCGGCTTCAGCGAGGCGGAGCAGCGCGAGGGCATCGACTACAACTACCGGCGCGAGCCGGGCTTCGTGGCGCCCAAGGGCGACAGCGGGGTGGAGACCCGGTCCTCCGCCATGTGCGGTACCGACAAGGCGACCTTACTGCGCGAGCGGCCGGGCCTGAGCAGTTTTGCGCTCAAAGATGGCATCGTCTATCACGCCTACTCGACCTATGCGCGCGGTCTCGACGGGCTGTGGGGCTCCTATCAGTGGCTCGACCGGGCGCCGCTGGGGCGCAACGAGAACGGGCAGTGGTGGAAGCGTCACGACGAATACGGCCATGACTGACATCCCGCTGGGGATGACGCGGGGCCCGGCCTATTGGCTGGGCCTCGCGGCGGCGCCGGTCTTTGCCTCTATGGCGCTAGTGAGCGGGCTGTCCGGGAGCGAGGCGGTGCTCTGCGGGTCGGCGCACGCGGGCTCGGCTGTGACCGGGATGCCGGTGATGTATGCGCTGATGGCGGTCTTCCACCTGGCGCCCTGGCTGAAGCTCACCTCGCGCTGACAGGCGGCTGGCTAACCCATTGCTTTGCCCTTTTTGTCGGAAAAGCGGCAGCCGGGTTATCCACGGTCCAGACTTTTGATCGGCCTGGGTTTTCGCTTCCGAACCTATGTCCAATATGTCCGTCCAATAAGGCGGTTTCTCCGCCTTAGTTCGCGGCGCCTCTAGACAAAACATCTGGCCATGCCCAGCTCTAGAAAAGCGAAGCCTGTGCCGGCGGAGGCGGACCCAGATGAACACCTTCGAGCTCAAGCATGCGCAGCTTGGCCTGCGTGCCGCCGGGGGCCGAAAAGCCGCCGAGCTTGTTGCCCGCCGCGAGGCAGCGATGACAGGGAACGATCAGCGGCACCGGGTTGCGGGCCATGGCGATACCGACATCGCGCGCCGCCTGTGGCTCGGCGCCGATCTCCCTGGCGAGGGCGCCGTAGGTCGTGGTCCGGCCCCAGCCCACACGGCGCAGCGCGGCGTAGATCTTGCTGAAGAATTCGTCCTGCGCGCCAAAGTCGAGACGGGCGTCAACGAAGTCGATCGGCTCGCCGGCAAAGTAGCGCTGCGCCTTCTCGATGACGTCCGTCACTTCGGGCGGCGGCGTTTGCGGCCGGGCGCTGGGCACCCGGCGCAGAATTTCTCGCTCCGTGGTCTCGGCACTGTCCGCGGGCAATTGGAAGCGGACGATCCCGTTGGTGTTCCAGGCGATGCCGCAGAAGCCGTGCGAGGTCTCGAAGACCCGATAGTTCATGGAGCGAGAATCGCGCCGCTGGCGCTGGAATTCCACCCGAATCTTGTTAGGAATCCTTCAAACGGCAGACGAGGGCGGCATGGCCAGGGCGACGACGATCTACGGCATCAAGAACTGCGACACGATGAAGAAGGCGCGGGCCTGGCTCAAAAGCCGCAAGGTGGCGCACGAGTTTCACGACTACAAAAGCGCCGGGATCGAGCGCGGCGTGCTCGAGGACTGGGCGAAGAAAGTCGGCTGGGAGGTGTTGCTCAACCGCGCGGGTACGACGTTCAGGAAACTACCGGAGGCCGACAAGGCAGGCCTCAGCGAAAAGAAAGCGCTGGCGCTGATGCTGGCGCAGCCCTCGATGATCAAGCGGCCGGTGCTCGTCGCCAGCGGCAAGCTGCTCGTCGGCTTCAAGCCGGACGAGTACGCCAAAGCCTTCGGGTAGGACGTGTTCGCCTAGCGTGTCTCGCCGCGCGCCGCGAGGCGCCACTGCTCGGGATAGGCGAAGTTGTTGCGCCACAGGCCGTGGGCGCCGCCCTGGGCTTTCGCCTGCTGGGCGAAGTAGCGGCTCGAGCGGCGCAGATCGGCCACTGCCCAGCCGCCTTCGACCATCGCCGCGCTGAGATCGATGCCCTGCTCGGAGCGGCACTGTCCGACGAAAGCTCCGTCGGCGGACGGAACCGGATTGCAGTCGACCGGCCGGTTGGCAATCAGATTTTCGTGGGCGCGCTGCGAATCG
>VGCQ01000566.1 GCA_016870055.1 Alphaproteobacteria bacterium
CGTTTCGCTGTCTTCAGGTAGTCCAGCACCATGGCGCGTGCGACCGTCTTGCGATCGGCGGCCACCGAGTCCTCGAGATCGAGGATCAAGGCGTCGGGGCCAGACTGCGGGCCCTTGGCGAGTTTCCGCTCGGAGTCGCCGGGCACAAACAGGAATGACCGCATCACCCGACCTCAGCTCTTTTGTTTCTTGCGCATCAGGGCCTGGCGCAGGCACTGGGCCACGATCTCGCCGCGCTGATTGAAGGCGGTGTGCGAGAACTCGATGATGCCGGCGTCGGCTCGCGACTTGCTCTCGCGGGCGCTCACGATCTTGGTCTGCACTCTGAGCGTGTCGCCGTGGAACACCGGCTTGGGGAAACGCACGTCGGTCATGCCGAGATTGGCCACGGTGGTGCCGAGCGTGGTGTCGTTGACGGTGATGCCGATCATCAGGCCGAGCGTGAACAGGCTGTTGACGATGCGCTGGCCGAACTCGGTCTTGGAGGCGAACTCCTCGTCGAGATGCAAGGGCTGTACGTTCATGGTGAGCGAGCTGTACAGCACGTTGTCCATCTCGGTGACGGTGCGAGTCCAAGCGTGATCGAACACGCGACCGACCGTGAGTTCCTCGAAGTAAAGCCCTGCCATTTTCCTCCCCGCGGAAGTATCGCCCTTCTAGCACGGCCGGACGCTGCCATGGACGCTGAACGCCCGCCATCGTATCAATGCCGTCACGAGACGAAACACCGAGGATGGAGCGTTGATGCGCGCGATGCTGAGTGAAACGCCAGGTGGGCCGGAAAGCCTGAAGCTGGTGGAGCTGCCGTCCAAGCCCTTGGCCAAGGGCCAGGTGCGCGTCGCCATACGCGCCGCCGGCGTCAATTTTCCCGATACGCTGATCATCGCCGACAAGTACCAGTTCAAGCCGCCGCGGCCGTTCGCGCCCGGTCATGAGATCGGCGGCGACATCACCGAAGTGGGCGAGGGCGTCACGGGCTACAAGGCGGGCGATCGTGTGATCGGCATGATCGGCCATGGCGGCTACGCCAGCGAAGCCATCGTCGATCAGGGCAACCTGCTGCCGATGCCCAAGAACATGAGCTACGAGGACGGTGCCGCCTTCACCATGACCTACGGCACCTCGTACTACGCTCTGAAGCAGCGGAGCAGCTACAAGCCCGGGGAAACGCTGCTGGTGACTGGCGCCTCGGGCGGCGTCGGCCTGACCGCCGTCGAGCTCGGTGCATTGATGGGGCTCAAGGTCATCGCTGCCGTCGGCTCCGACGAGAAGATCGACATCTGCCGCAAGTACGGCGCCACGATGTTCGTGAACTACGCCAAGGAGAAGATGCGCGACAAGGTCAAGGAGCTGACCGGCGGTCAGGGCGCGGACATCATCTACGACGCTGTCGGCGGCGATGCCTTCGACGAGTCGGTTCGCTGCATCAACTGGTACGGCCGCCTGCTGGTGGTCGGCTTTGCCGCGGGACGCATCCCCTCGCTGCCGGCCAACCTCGCGCTGCTCAAGAGCTGCGACGTCCGCGGCATCTTCTATGGCGCTTGGCGCGGACGGGAGCCCGGCGAGGCGCGCAAGAACTTCGACGAGCTGCTCGCCTGGTACGCCCAGGGCAAGCTCAAGCCGCATATCTCGATGCGCTTTCCGTTGGAGAAAGGGGCCGAGGCCATGAACGCGCTGCTGTCGCGCAAGGCAACCGGCAAGGTCGTCCTGACGGTGGCGTGAGGCCACCCGATGATCGGCCGACGCAGGCTTGCCATCGCGGCGTCGCTCGCCGCGCTGCCGGCTGCTGCCGACGATTTCCCGACCAAGCCGATCACCCTTGTCGTGCCCTTCGCGGCGGGCGGCGCGATCGACGTTCTCGCCCGATTGGCTGCCCAGCACGCCGGTGCTGACCTGAGACAACAGGTCGTCATCGACAATCGCGGCGGCGCCGCCGGGTTGATCGGTGCGGCGTCGGTCGCCAAAGCCGCCCCCGACGGCTACACGCTGCTGATGGCCTCGGCGGCACAGGTGACCATTCCACCCTGGATCAACCGCTCGCTCAGCTTCGACCCGCCACGCGATCTCGCGCCGGTCGCCCACCTCGCCGACACGCCGATGGTGCTGGTCGTTGCCGGCAACTCACCGATGCAGAGCGTCGACGATCTCGTCGCCGCGGCGCGCGCCCGACGCGGCGGCCTCAACTATGCCTCAACCGGCGTCGGCACGATCTCGCACTTGGTCATGGAGAGCCTGAAGCTCGCGGCCGACGTCGATATCGTCCACGTCCCCTATCGGGGA
>VGCQ01000567.1 GCA_016870055.1 Alphaproteobacteria bacterium
CAGGTTATTGTTCTCCTTCTCGCCGTCCGAGCCGAGACCGACGGCAACGCCAGCCGCCAGCAGCCTCTCCACTGGAGCGATGCCGCTGGCGAGCTTCATGTTGCTGGTCGGGTTGTGCGCGATCCCCACGCCGCGGCGCGCAAGGATGTCAATCTCTGTGTCGTCCAGCCAGACCCCATGGGCGAGGAGCACGGTGGGGGGCTCGAACAGGCCCCATTGATCAAGGGCCTGCACGGGGCGCAGGCCGTGCCGCCGCGCCATCTCCTTTACCTCAGCCTGTGTTTCGTTGCTGTGAGTATGCAGGCCGGTCCGGTGGCGCGTGGCAAGATCGACCGCGCGGCGTAACGCCGGCCCGGTAAAGTAGAACACGTGCTCCACACCTACCCAAACCATCACCCGGCCGTCGGCCGTACCGTGAAATTCCTCGATCAGTGACTCGTTGTCTTCGATCGTATCGAAGTAGTCGAAGTCCGGATGGGCGCCCGCGTAGGGGACCATCACGATCCGGTTACCCAGGGCGGCCGCGGCGCGAGCGCTGCCCTGCATGTAACGCCACATGTCGACCACCGTGGTGGTACCCGCGAGTAGGCTCTCGGCGTAGCACAGCCAAGAAGCGGCCTCGGCCTCCCTTGGCTGCAGCACCCGGTGCATGGGATCGATATACAGCCGCAGCCAATCCCAGAGAGGTAATCCCTCGGCGGTCCCGCGCAGCAATCCAGAATGCATGTGCGTGTTCACCAAACCTGGCATCAGAAGCGCATTTGGGAAGCGCGAGCGCGTCGAGTCTGGGAAGGCACGGGCGAGGGCCCCGGGCTCACCCAACGCCACAATTGACGCGTCCTCGACGAGTACCGCACCCGGCTGCAGGATGCGGTTGCCCTCGTCCATGGTGAGCACGAAGTCTGCCTCGAGCAGCGTACGGGACATGTGGTTAGTCTCGGGTTATGCGCTCAGCCTGCGCGGACCAGGAAAAGAACAACCGCTCGACCAAGACCACTGCCTGGAAAAGCATGACGCCCATGATAGAGAGCAGGATAACCGCGCCGAACGCGAGCGGTACGTTGAAGAACGCCGTGGACTGCGTGATCAGGTAGCCCAGGCCCTTATTCGCGGTCACAAACTCGGCCACCACGGCGCCGATTACCGAAAGCGAAATTGCCACCTTGAGGCCGCTGAAGACGAACGGAACCGAGGCGGGCAGGCGGATCAGCCAGAGGTCCTGCAGGAAGCTGGTGCGCAACACGCGCGACAACTCCACTATCTCCCGTGGTGTAGACAGCAGCCCGGTCACCATGCTGACCAGCAGAGGGAAGAAAGCGATGAGGAAGGTAATCGTGGCTCGAGATAGCTGCCCGGTACCCAGCATCACCACTAGGATCGGCGCGATGGCGATGATCGGCGTGGACTGCGTGACCAGCAGCAGCGGGTACACGGCGCGCGCGACGAACGGCGAGGCAGCGAGCACCACCGCGAGCGGCAGCGATACCAAGGCCGAAACGAGGAAGCCGGCTAGCACTGTGACGAGCGTCGCGCCGACGTTGGGCCAGAGTTGCACGCCAAGCTTGTCCAGCTCTACGATTACGCGCGATGGTGCCGGAAGCAGGTACGGCGGTATACCGAAGCTGCGCACCAAACCCTCCCAGACAAGCACCAAGATTACCAGCGTGGCCGCAGGCACAGCGAAACCCTGCCAGCTGCGCCACAAGCGCGCCGCCTTAGAGGGCTGCGGAAGCAGCCGCGTGTTTGGCGTCATGGCCATAGATGACCTTGCGGATGGCCTGGGTTCGGGCCTGGAACTCAGGCAGGGCCATAGATTCCAGGGAGCGCGGGCGGGGCAGCGCCACCGGCTCGATAGTGGCGATCCTCCCGGGCCGCTGCGACATCACGACCACCCGGTCGGACAGGAGCACCGACTCGGCGATCGAATGCGTGACGAAAAGGATCGTCTTGCGCTTCTCACTCCAGATGCGAAGCAGTTCGAAGCACATCTCCTCCCGCGTGAGCGCGTCTAGCGCGCCAAAGGGCTCGTCCATCAGCAGGATCGCAGGGTCCTGCACCAGCGCCCGGCAGATCGCCGCGCGCTGTTGCATGCCTCCGGAGAGCTCATGTGGAAGCTTGGAGGCGAACTTACCCAGCCCCACAAGATCGATCAACTCCCTCGCCTGACGCCGATCTTCGGGGCCAACGCGGCCGCGGCGCACTCGCACAGGCAGCAAGACGTTATCCTCGATCGACAGCCAGTGAAGGAGGGTCGCCCGCTGAAAGACCATGCCAACTT
>VGCQ01000568.1 GCA_016870055.1 Alphaproteobacteria bacterium
ATTCAGCCGTGAGTCAACCGGATGGAATTCTCGGTACACACCGGTAATCGAGTCAGCCTGCGCGCTGCCGATCAGGACATTGCCGGTGGCGCCGAACACGGCCCCCGTGATCGTGACTCCGGCGGTCGCCGTCGAAGCGTCGACCGCCTCGAAGCCGGTGACGGTCGGACCCGACCCCGAGACATTCTGGTTGGCGGCATTGCCGAGGTTGATCTGCCTGAGCCCGCTCGCATTGGCGCCGATGACGAGCACATCGGCGGCGCCGTCGCCGCCGCCAAGCGATCCGTCATCGCCCGCGCCGTAGACGCGGTCGTCGCCATTGCAGCCGTTGAGTGCGTCGGCGCCCGCGTCTCCATAAAGCGTGTCAGCGCCGTCGGCGCCTTGAATCTGGTCGGCGCCGGCGCCGCCCAGGGCGAGGTCGCTGCTGCCGCCGCCGGCGATCGTGTCGGCGCCGTCCTCGCCGGCGATCAGATCGTCGTCGGCGCCGGCATCGATGCTGTCATTGCCGGCGCCGGCGAAGACGGAATCGTCGCCATTGCCGCCCTCGATGCTGTCGGCGCCGGCGCCGGGCGCGTCGCCGAACAGCGAGTCCCCGTCCTCGCCGCCGCGCAGCGTGTCGTCGCCGTCGAAGCCGATCAGCGCGTCGCCGCCGCCATTGCGGCGGAGCACGCCGACTACGCGCGTCTCATGGGCGGGGCGCCCTCTGTCCCGGCACCCACGCCCCTGGCGCCCACGGGCGCGCCCGCGCCCTCGTGGGCCGGCAACACGCCCGCTACCCCGCCGCCCGCCGGCAATGCGCCCTTCTGGGCGCGCTGATGGAGACCGGCCATGATCCCGAGGGACTATCAGAAGGAGGCGGTTGCCGCCGCCCGCACCAAGACCGCCGCGCACGGCAACACGGTTCTCGTGTTGCCGACCGGCTCCGGCAAGACCGCCATCGCCGGCTTCTTCATCGGCGAAGAGGCGAAGCAGCGCCCCGATGACCGCTTTCTGGTCCTGCAGCACACCGATGAGCTGATCGAGCAGAACCGGGGGACGATCAGCGCGGTCACGGGGTTGCCGGGCAGCATCGTCAAGGCGGAACAGGACGATTGGTCTGGTCGTGTGGTTTTCGGCAGCGTCCAGACCCTGGCGCGCGCCAATCGCCGCAACCGCATGGGCGCCGTCTCGCATCTCGTCATCGACGAGTGCCATCGGGCCGCTGCCGACAGCTACCAGAACATCATCGGTCACGCACGATCGCTGAACCCCGGCGTGAAGCTCCTCGGCCTGTCGGCGACGCCTGAGCGTGGCGACGGGCGCAGCTTGCGCAAGACCTTCAGCAATGTCGGCTTCCAGTTGTCGATCGGCACGCTGATCGAGCAGGGCATCCTGGTGCCCCCGCGCACGTTCACGATCGATCTGGGGGTCGGAGAAGCTCTCTCCGAGATCCAGTCGTCCGTCGGCGACTTCGACATGAACGCAGCCGCCCGCGTGCTCAATCACTCCGTGCTGAACGATACGGTAGTCGAGCATTGGAAGGCTAGGGCTGCAGATCGGCGGACTATCGCCTTCTGCGCCACCATCGAGCACGCGGAGTCGGTCGCAGCCGCATTCCGGGCGGCAGGCATCACGGCCGACACCATCACCGGCGAGATGGCCACGCGCGACCGCGCCAAAATCATCGCCCGGTTCGATCGCGGCGAGGTCCAGGTGCTCACCAATTGCATGGTGTTGACCGAGGGCTTCGACAGTCAGCCGGTCGGCTGCATCGCGATCCTGCGGCCGATGCTGCACAAGGGCACCTTCATTCAGGCGGTCGGGCGGGGGTTGCGCAAAGTCGATCCCGAGCGCTTTCCCGGCATCATCAAGACCGATTGCATCGTGCTGGACTTCGCGGGTGCCGCGCAGCGCCACGGCTCGATCGAGCAGGAAGTGCGGCTCGATGTCGAGGAGCCGGAGCCGGGGGCGGCCCCTTACAAGACCTGCCCCGAATGCGATGCGGAACTGCCGCTCGGCACGTCGATCTGTCCTTTCTGCGGTCACGTCTGGGTACGGCAGCCTCGCGAGAAGCGGGTTCTCGACAGCTTCGACCTCACCGAGATCGATCTCTTGCACCGCTCGCCGTTCCGCTGGTGCGACCTGTTCGGCGACGATCACGCGCTGATCGCCAGCGGCTTCGATGCCTGGTCCGGCGTGTTCTTCGACGGCACCCATTGGCATGCGGTCGGGCGCCCGCGGCAGGGCCCTGCCGCGGGTGCCCGACCGCATGCCAATGGGTGCCGTCGAAGAACA